>CAJPSE010000024.1 GCA_905373185.1 uncultured Fretibacterium sp. | reverse complement strand
AACGGCTGGGGCTTGGGAGCCAGGCGGTCCAGTGCCGCGCTTCCCGCGCGCCCGTCATCGCCGCGCGCAGGGCGCTGTTGGCGGCGACCCCGCCCGACACGGCGACGCGTCGGATGCCTGTCCGCCGGACGGCCAGGCTCACCTTGGAGATCAGGGCGTCCGTCACCGCACGCCGGAAGGAGGCGCAGAGGTCGGGGAGGGGCGGCTCCCGGCCCTCCGACTCCAGCCGCTTCACCTGCCATAACAAAGCCGTCTTCAGCCCGCTGAAGCTGAACTCGATCTCCTTCGTCTGCTTGAGCGGTACGGGAAAATCGAAGGCGTGGGGATTCCCCTCCCGCGCCAGACGGTCTATCTCCGGCCCACCAGGGTAGGGGAGCCCCATCACCCGCGCGGCCTTGTCGTAGGCCTCGCCCGCGGCGTCGTCGCGCGTCTCCCCCAGCACCGTATAGCACCCCAGGGCATCGACCCGAACGATCTCCGTGTGCCCTCCGGATACGATCAGGGACAGGAAGGGCGGACGCAGGTCCTCCGTGTCGACCATGGGGGCGAAGAGATGTCCCTCCAGATGGTTGACCCCTATGACGGGAACATCCCAAGCCTGGGAGAGCGCCCGGGCGGCCTGGACGCCCACCATCAGGGACCCCATCAGTCCCGGTCCCCGGGTGACGGCGAGCAGGCCCAGGTCCCTGCCCGATACGTTCGCCGTCTCCAGGACGGCGTCGACGAGGGGCAGCAGGTTCTCCAGGTGCTTGCGCGCCGCGAACTCCGGGACTACGCCGCCGAACCGGGAATGGTCCCGGATCTGGCTGGAGAGCAGCTCGGCGGCGACGGTGCGTTCCCCCCGGATCAGGGCGACGCCCGTGTCGTCGCAGCTCGTCTCGATTCCCAGCGTCAGCGCCCCCGCATCGAGCGGCCCCGTGTTCATCGCGCGGGCGCCTCGAGCACGGCCCTGTCCGGCCCCATCGCAATCTCGACCCTGCTCCCGGGCTTGATGGCGGGGACGCAGAGGAACAGGGTGCCCTCCGTGCCGGGGGGCAGTTCGCCCGTGACGCGCAGGTCCCGATGCCCCAGCAGGTCCTCCGGGGTCACGCGATACCCCCCGACGGTCAGCTGTGTCGGGTCGAAGTCCCAGTTCTTCACGGCGCGGTAGTTCAGGGCCAGGACGTCGCGGCCCTTCATGCGCCGTTCCGCCTCCCTGTCCGCGGGGTAGTAGCAGCTCAGCCCCGTTACGACCCACTCGTGAACGTCGCGATCCCGTTCCAGGCGTCTCCTCAGGGTCCGGGGCAGCCAGGTGACGTTCAGCTCGGCACGGGCGTTCAGGACGATGTCGTCCAGGAGCTGCGCGTCGATCCAGAGCCGGGCGGTCCGGGCCTCCAACGTTTTTTTCCACTCGCCGGAGGCGTGTCCCCACGCGGGGGCGCAGAGCAGCAGACATGCCAGCGAAAGGATGGCGATTTCTTCGACGGTTCCCTTGAGTCTGTTCATGGAGACCTCCTGTCGGTCTAATCTTTGAATCGGAAATGGGAGCGCTTGGCGGCCATATCGGCCTCTTCTCTACGCGGGAACGCCTCGCGGATCCACCGCCACTCCTCGCAGCGCAGGGCCAGCGTCGCCGACGCGTAGGCCGCCGTTCCGGCGAGGATGACACCGAGGCACCACAGCGCGCGGCGGTCAAGGGAAGCGGCCGGGACGTAAGGCAGAAAATGTCCGTATGCTACCGTGACGAGGACCAGCAGGACGAGCGAGGCTGCGATCCTGAGCGTCCAGCCTCCCGTGAGGACGCCCAAGGGACGGCCAAGCCTCCTGCGGACGTATCCCAGCCCCACCAGGCCGGAGAGCGTAAAGGCGACGCTCGGGGCCAGCGCCAGCCCGGCATAGCCCATCGGCATGAGGAACAGGGACAAAAGTGCGGTGGAGGCGACGCTGAACAGCGTGGTCGCGAAGGCGGCGCGCGGGAGGGACAGGGCGTAGAGCCCCCGCATGACGACGGTGGAGCATGCCATGCCCGGCAGCCCCAGCATCCCGAGGCTCAGACATGTCGAAGTAGCCTCCCAGGCGCCCTCGCCGAATGCGCCCCGGACGAAGACCAGGTGCACGAAGGGCCGGGAGATCAGGATGAGCCCCGCCGAGGCCGGGAGCACGATGAAGAGCGTGAAGCGAAGCGCGTGCCTCAGCGTCTCGGCGAAGTCCTCCGGCTCTCGGGCCCGGGAGAGCTGGGGCAGCACGGCCTGAGAGACGGCGATGACGAACAGCCCCAGGGGAAGCTGGAGGATGCGGTTGGCGTAGTTCAGCACCGAGATGGTCCCCTCCTGGAGGAAGGAGCCCAGCATCCTGCTGATCACGGGGTTTACCTGGTTCAGGGACAGGCCGGCGGCGTAGGGAAGGAACAGGGCCATCATCCGGAGCAGGTCGGGGTCCTTCAGGTCGGGTCGTCCCGGAAGCAGGGGGGCGCCGAGGCGGAGGCCCCAGAGCCACTGGCTCACGAAGTGCACCGCCCCGCCGCAGAGCACGGCGGCGGACAGACCGTAGACGCCCCAACGGGCGGCGAGGAGCGGTGCGGCGGCGATGAAGGTCAGGTTGCTGAGCGCAGGGGCCAAGGCGGGCATGAAGAAGGACCCCATGCTATTCAGCGCGCCCATCGTCAGAGCGGCCAAGGAGATGAGGATCAGGAAGGGGAACATCCAGCGCGTCAGCCCGGTGGCGAGTGCCGCGGTCTCCGCGTCGAACCCGGGCGCCATGATATGCGTCAGGACCGGCGCCAGGCCGATGCCGGCGAGCGTTACGAGCCCCGAAGCCGCGATCAGGATGCTCATGGCCTGCCGCCCCAGGGAGAGGGCACGCTCCCGGCTCTCCTGGAGCGCCTGGGAGAAGACGGGGACGAACGCCGCTGACAGGGCCCCCTCCGCCACGAGCTGCCGGGCTAGGTTGGCCAGCGTGTAGGCGACGTTGAAGGCATCCAGGCTCCGAGTCGCGCCGAAGAATGCGGCGACGAGGACCTCTCGGGCCAGGCCCAGCACCCGGCTCACCAGCGTCCCCGCCATCATCAGCAAGGCGTGGCGCACCATACGGGAAGATCCCTGCACTTTATCCAGCCCCTTCCGATCCGGCTGTCGTACCGCAGGAAGAGGCTTTTCGTACCGCGGTATCGTAGAGCTTTCTATTCGCGATGGCCGTTCGGGAACGAACAGGACGGCATCGCCCGTTCCCATACTCCGGGAGAAAAATGCTTACGTTCGATTCCTCAGTTGCCGTTCGCCCCGATCACCATAATCTCATCCAAGGACAAGCCCGTTGCCTGGACAATCTGTTCCGGATCCCAGTTCATCTCCAACATCCGTCGTGCGATATCGGCACGTCCCTCAGCCAGGCCCTCGGCTCTGCCCCTGGCCTCGCCCTCGGCACGTCCTTCGGCATGCCCTTTCGCATGTCCCTCGGCTTGTCCTTCCGCAAAACCGTCAATTCGGGCTTGTTTGAAGCTGTTCTCGTAATCCGCCCTGTCGCGCCTGGCGATGAAATAGTCCCTCAACAACTGAGGGTCCCGCGTAAAAAGCGACTCCAGCTGCATCATCCGTTCCACGCGAGAATCCGTCTGTGCCATCTCCCGCATCGTTCGTTCACCTCCGATAAGCAGACGACCAGCTCTCCAGGGCTGTTAAGCCCTGGACGCTGTGTCGGCCACTTATGCCGAACAGCGACACAGTTGTTGCCGTTCGGCGAAGGAGTGCCTCGATCTCGGCGTTCTGACGGGTGATTTCCTTATCCTGTTCCGTAGGTCCCTGCTGAAAGACCGTTCGTGCCCGTTCCTGGAATACCCTGTGCCACGAACTCAGAGTTGCCGGGGTTATCTGGTACTGCTCGGCAAGCTCATTGAGGGGCTTGTCCCCTCTCAGTAGCTCCAGGACTGCCTGTGACTTAAACTCTGCAGAATAATTTTTTTGTCGGCTCATACCACTATTACAGTATTCGGATACTCTCCCTCTTACCTGTCTCATTTTAGGGAAGCAGTATAACCATCATCTTACAGCAACAGAGCGAGAAAGTATACTATGTCTTCGTACTCAGGGAGCTGGAGTCCGCAAGATTGCCGGTACCCTGAACCGAAGTCCATCAAGGGGCAGCAGGGAGCTCCGGCGTAATCTCGTCAAGGGAGCCTACAGTGCCCATGAGGCAGACAAGCTCTATCGTCTGCGCCGCAAACGCTGCCGGCCGACCTTCAAGCTGGAGGACAAAGAGCTGCAAGCCCTTCTACAGGCTCGGCTCGAGGAAGGCTGGTCTCCGGAACAGATCAAGGGCATGGAATCCCTTGAGGTATCCGTAAACACGATCTACCGGGCCGTGAAGTCCGGGCGATTGTCCTTTGAAGCGAGGAAACACCTACGCCGCAGGGGCAAACCCTACAAGAGGAAAACGAGGCCATATGGCCGGGGGCATATCAAGGACACCGTTTCCATCGAGCTCTGCCCCAAGGAAGTCGAGCAGAGGCTCGATATCGAGAACTGGGAGATAGACACCGTCCTGGGCAAGCCGGAGACCGGGGGCCTGGTTACCGTGGTCGACCGCAAGACCCGTTTACTGTTGGCGGCAAAGATAGAGGACAAGACAGTGACCGCTGTCCAGGCTGCCCTGATCCGTCAGCTCGAGGGGGTGGAGTGTCGCAGCCTGACGACGGACAACGGAAAGGAGTTTGCGCGACACAAGGAAGTATCCGCTGCCTTGGGGGTCCCTGTGTACTTCGCCCATCCCCACAGCCCCTGGGAGCGTGGTACGAATGAAATGAGCAGACGACCATTTACCTGTTGCATTTGGCTTGACAATCTAGCATTTTTCTCTTTTATGGGGAGCCTCTGCGCCGTTTTCCTAGGCTCGGACGGCCAGGCTTCGGTCGATCGCCTCCTGCAGGGTATCGAAGGAGGGGATGCCGTCGCAGAGTTTCGTCCGATCCAGGATCCACGTTGGACGCGACGGCCGGACGCGGTATCGGAAGATGTCGAAAAGGGCCAGGGGATTGCGGGGGTCCATGACGCAGACGTCCAGACGCTCCCCATAACGGTCGCGCAGCGCGCGCAGCAGCTGGCCGACCTCCCGATGGGTCTTTTGCTGTTGAGGAAAAGAAGCCTTCTCTTCCGGGGTGTAGCTCCCCCTTCCGCCCCCTCAGCCGCAGCGGTAGCCGCCGAACTCCATGATGATCTTCAGTCTCAAGGCCATCTCCGTCTTCCTCCTCTGGTCCCCCGTTCGAGGGTCGGGTAAAATGACGATTTCAAGTACGAAAACGATACGACATCCACCATTATCGTATCATATGATGAGGATGTTCGTTTCGTCCGGAGGGGGGAGTTTGATGGACTTTTTTAAGGTACATGGGAACGGGAACGACTTTATTGTCTTGGACAACCGGGAGGGACGCCTTTCCGATTCAGACCTGCGCTCCGCCGCTGCGGCGCTCTGCCGTAGGCGCGCCTCCGTGGGTGCCGACGGCCTGATGGCCGTCGAGCGTGCCGGGGAGGCCGAGGGCGTCGATTTTCGGATGCGCATCTTCAATGCGGACGGCAGCGAGGCCGCGATGTGCGGAAACGGGGCCCGGGCCCTCGCGCGCTACGCGTACGAGCGTGGAATAGCCCCCTCCCCGATGCGTTTCGCCACGGGGGCAGGGACGGTGGAGGCCACGGTTGAGCCGCCGTTCGTCGAACTGGACATGGGACGCCTCGACCTCGCCGGGGGGGCCTTTGGGCGGAGCCTCCGTGCTGGGGGCGTCGCGTTCCCGTTCGTGTTCCTCACCGTCGGCGTGCCCCACTGCGTCCTGCTTGCGGACGAGGACTACTCGCGGGACGCCATGCGGGAGATGGGACGGGAGGTTCGCTGGAATACGGAGCTCTTCCCTGAGGGGACCAACGTCAACTTCGCCCGCTGCACGTCCCCGGATGAGGTGAGGGCAGTCACCTACGAACGGGGCGTCGAGGACCTGACGGACTCCTGCGGGACGGGGTGCGTCGCCGTCGCCGTTGCCGCGGCCCTGGTCTGGGGAATGGGTTCTCCTGTGCGCGTAGCCAACCCCGGGGGCGTCAACACGGTTCGCCTGGAATTCGCCTCGGGGAACGGATCCGTCCATGCCTGGCTCAGGGGCAGGACGGCTCTGGTGGCGTCCGGGGTGCTGCTCGAGGAGGCCTGGGTTTGAGCCGGCGCGGATGGGCGGCCCTGGCGGCAGTCCTGTCCCTGCTGCTCTGTGCGGGCCTGGCCCTTTGTTTTGCCGGGCCGATGGCCGAGCTCCTGGGAAGGATAACGGCATGGCTGGTGGAGACGGTCGGGCGCATGGGGTACCCGGGGGTCGTCGCCCTGATGTTCCTGGAGTCGTCCTTCTTCCCCTTCCCCAGCGAGGTGGTCCTGCCGCCGGCGGGCTACCTGGCGTGGAGGGGCGAGATGTCCCTCCTCGCGGCGATCGCCTCGGGCCTCGCGGGGAGCATCCTGGGGGCCCTCTTCAACTATTGGGTGGCGGTTCGGTTCGGACGGCCCTTCCTTCTGAAGTATGGAAGGTACTTTTTCGTATCCGCTGAGTCCATGGAGAAGGCGGAGGTCTTCTTCGCCCGGCATGGGCACGTGAGCACCCTCGTGGGGCGCCTGCTGCCGGTCATCCGTCAGTACATCTCGCTGCCCGCGGGGGTGACGAGGATGAACCTGACGCTGTTCACCGTCTTCACGGCCCTCGGGGCCGGACTGTGGGTGGTGGTCCTGACGCTGGCCGGCTATCTGCTGGGCGAGCATCAGGAGCGGCTTGTCCGTTACCTGCACGTCCTGCCTCTGGTCTGTGCGGGGGCTGCGGTTCTCCTCGTCCTCCTCTATGTCCTCTGGCTGCGCGTCCGCGTCAGGGGGCGTCCGGTGGGGCCGGAGGAACGGATGGGATCGGAGAGGATGGGATCGGGAGGGAGATGAGCACCCGGGCCCCGCGCTTCCGATCGGTCCTGTCGGCGATCAGGAGGGAGCCGCCGTGCAGGGCGACCATACGGCGGGTGAAGGCGAGGCCCAGCCCCGTCGAGCCCCATCCGGACCGGTACGTGTGCGTTCGCTCCGCATCGTACCCAGGGCCGTTGTCGAGGACCTCGATCTCCAGGCGCCCCGCGTTGCGGCGGACGCGCAGCTCAACCCCTCGGCTTCCCACGGTCTCGTTGGCCCTCCATGCGTTGTCCAGCACGTTGAACACGGCGCGGAGGAGGCGCATCCTGTTGGCCGGGATAGAGATATTCTCGGCCTCCGGATCGAGAGTCAGGGTGACGTCCTTTCCCCATGGGAAGGGTCGGATCTGACGATTGATCGTACCGCAGAGCTCGGAGACCTTGAGCGTGTGTTTTTCGTCCTCCGAGAGGAGCTCGCGGACCATGTTCTCCATGAATTCCGTGGCCCTGAGGATGAGGGCGCCCTTCTCCGCGGAGTCCCCTTCCCGAAGCAGCAGCGCGGTTCCCTTGATGGCTGCGATCGGGTTCTTGAGGTCGTGGGCCAGGTGGTTGACGTCGACCATGGAGATCGTCCTGAGTCCCTCGTCCTCCGGGGTGCTCTTGAAATCTGACTTCGCCCAGGTCTGGCGCAGCAGGTTGACCCGGATGGCGTAGCGGGCGATGAGCCAGGTGGAGGATACGGCCCCAGCCAGGAAACTGAAGAACAAGGCGGCCCCCGCCAGGCCCAGGGTCGCCGTATTCTGCGCGGAGAGGGCGTCTGAGAAGCCGGAGAACAGTTCCAGGCTCTGGAAGGAGAGGGTCCAGAGTAGCAGTGCCGCGAATCGATCCAGACTGTCCTCGACCCGGAGCGTCAGGAGTTGGAACAGGACCATCAGGAGGAACACGATAGCGGCGTTGATCGGGAACGGCGGGCGGAGCAGGGGGAACAGCAGCGGCAGGAGGTAGAAGCTCGCCGCGAGTCCGAGAGCGGGGAGTATGATGGCGAGCAGGTCCTCGTTTCGGGGGAAGCGTTGGGCCGCCCCCCGGCCGGCGAGGTTCCAGCCAGAGAAGAGCAACAGATTCTGGGCCCCGTGGAACAGCATTCGGACGATGGATATCATGAGAAAGGCCGTTCCGTCCCACTGCCCCGCGGAGCGGAAGAAACTGGCCACGAGGATGTCCCTGTAGTAGAGCGAGGCTAAGGCCGCCGTCAGAAGGCAGAAACCCGCGAGCAGCTGGTTGAGTCCTTTCCCCCGGAAGGGGTAGGCTTTTTTTTCGCTGAAGTTTTTTCCTGAGAAGAATTGGGGCATTGCGACCTCCCGGTGCCGGAACAGGCGTTTTTTGTCGTGGTTGCAGAGACTGTTTCATTATAGTACAGATCACATCTGAAATTATTGAGGGGATAGGAGCAAAATGAGAGAGGTCGAGAGAGATGGGATGGGGACGGGGGGCGACGACGCCCTCTCCCTCCCCTACGAGAAATGGCGGGGGCGGATGGTGGAATGGGGGGAACCGGGGTTCCGCGCCGACCAGATCTGCGGCTGGATCTATGGCCGGAAGGTCTTCAACTATCATGAGATGAGCAACCTTTCGAAGTCCCTGCGGGAGCGTCTGAGCGGTTCCCTTCTCATGCCTCTGCCCGTGCTGATCCGGGAGCAGGCATCCCGGGACGGGACCCGGAAGTACCTGTGGCAGATGACGGACGGAGAACGGGTGGAGTCCGTTCTGCTGAATCACGGAGGCCATACGACGGCCTGTATCTCGAGCCAGGTGGGCTGCCCGCTCGCCTGCGCGTTCTGCGCCACGGGCTCCCTGGGCTTTACCCGGAACCTGACGCCGGGGGAGATCCTGGGGCAGTTCCTCATGATGGAGCGGCGTCGGCTGGACGCCGGCGCCGAACAGGGGATCAACAACATCGTCTTCATGGGGATGGGCGAGCCCCTACTGAACGCGGACAGCGTGTTCGGGAGCATCCGCATGCTGAATCATCCCAAGATGCGAGGGCTGGGCGCGCGGCACATCACGATATCGACCTCGGGTGTCGCCCAGGGTATCGTCGACCTGGCGGACTTCGAGATCCCCATAAGGCTCTCCGTGTCCCTGCATGCTCCGAACGACGCGCTGCGCTCGCGCCTGATGCCGATCAACCGGAGCTGCCCCCTGTCGAGGCTGGTCGAAGCTCTTCACATTTACAGAAGGAGGACGGGGGAGAGGGTGACGATAGAGTACGCTCTGATCGACGGGATCAACGACGACCCGCAGCTCGCCTACGAGATGGCGGCGCTGCTCGATGGCCTGGAGCCCTACGTCAACCTGATCCCGTTCAACCCCATCCCGATGAAGCCGGAGCTGCGTCGGTCCCCCGAGCCGAGGGTCAAGGCGTTCTGCACAGCCCTGTCCGAGCTGAGGATCGAGTTCGAGGTGCGGCGGGAACGAGGGGCGGACATCATGGCGGCCTGTGGGCAGCTTGCGGGAAGCCTGCCCGGCCCGGCGAAGTGAGGGGGCTCCCCAAATTGGGGCTTTTCCTTGACATCTGCCTTTTCGTTTTGTTATGATATCGCCCGTGTCTCGAACACAGGAGGTATCCTTGTGCCTTTAAGCGAACTTGCGGCGGCGGAGCGGGTTGTTGGGGAGAAGGAAGTGCGGCGGGCCCTCGCCAAGGGGTTGCTGCGCAAGGTTTTTGTCGCCATCGACGCGGAGTCCGGTAGGGGAGAGATCCTCTTGGCGGATGCCGAGGCCGCTGGGGTCGAGGTGGAGCAAGTCGAGTCCCGGTTGACCTTGGGCCGGGCCTGTGCCATAGACAGATCAGCCGCTGCGGCGGGGTTGCTGAAGCGCTGACCTATAGATGTTTTTGCGATTCATATCGAGGAGGAGATTCTGTGCCAACCATCAACCAGCTTGTGCGTTGCGGCCGCGAGGAGAAGCGAACCAAGAGCGACTCCCCGGCCCTGCAGGGGAACCCTGCCCGCAGGGGGGTCTGTACCCGCGTTTATACGGTGACCCCCAAGAAGCCGAACTCGGCCCTTCGTAAGGTCGCCCGCGTGCGCCTGACCAACGGCATCGAGGTTACGTCCTACATCCCGGGCATCGGTCATAACCTGCAGGAGCACTCCGTGGTGCTCGTCCGCGGGGGGCGTGTCAAGGACCTTCCCGGCGTCCGGTATCATATCGTCCGCGGCACGCTCGACTGCGGCGGCGTCGAGAACCGGAAACGCAGCCGTTCCAAATACGGCGCGCGTAAGCCGAAGGCCAGTTAGCCAGGGAGGGGAAGGTTATGCCTCGTAAGGGTCATGTGAGGAAGCGGGAGACCGTTCCGGATACCCGGTTCGGAAACCCGGCGGTCGCCAAGTTCATCAGCAGCCTGATGAAGGGTGGAAAGAAGAGCGTTGCCGAGAGAATTTTGTACACGGCGCTGGACAACGCGGCGGAGAAACTCGGGACGGAGCCATTCGAAGTGTTCGAGAAGGCAATGAGCAACGTGGCGCCCCAGATCGAGGTGCGTCCGCGCCGGGTGGGCGGGGCCACCTATCAGGTCCCCGTCGAGGTTCCCCCGGAGAGGGGGCAGCTGCTCTCCATTCGCTGGATCATCTCCTATGCCCGCTCCAAGAAGGGGATGCCGATGGCGGAGCGACTGATGCGCGAGCTGATGGATGCCTACAAGAACGAGGGCAGCTCCATCAAGAAGCGTGAGGACACGCACAGGATGGCGGAAGCCAACCGCGCGTTCGCTCACTATCGTTGGTAATTCGCCTCCTGCGGAGGCGTCTATTTTTGCGGCTGAGTTCCGAATGTCGGGGTATCGTCGGAGTCCGGAGGACTGGATTCAGGACCCACCCGGGTGTTCGGGGTGCCGTGTTTGGGTAGGTGCGTTTTTTGGACATTGCAAAGCTCAGAAACATAGGAATAGCGGCCCACATCGACGCAGGGAAGACGACGACCAGCGAACGCATCCTGTACTATACAGGGCGCAGCTACAAGATCGGCGAGGTCCACGAGGGTGCGGCCACCATGGATTGGATGGAGCAGGAGCGCGAGCGCGGCATCACGATCACGTCCGCGGCCACAACCTGCGTGTGGAAGGATCATACTATCAATCTTATTGATACGCCCGGTCACGTGGACTTTACGGTCGAGGTGGAGCGTTCCATGCGAGTGCTTGATGGGGCGGTCTCCGTCTTTTGTGCCGTGGGTGGGGTGGAGCCGCAGTCCGAGACGGTCTGGCGGCAGGCGGATAAGTATCATGTCCCGCGCGTGGCGTTCGTCAACAAGATGGACCGTATCGGCGCGGACTTCGACGCGGTGGTATCGGCTATTCGCGAACGTCTCGGGGCCTGTGCGATCCCCATTCAGATGCCTATAGGGGCCGAGGACGATTTCTCCGGGGTCGTGGACCTGATCGAGCAGAAGGCCGTGATGTTCAGCGGCGAGCTGGGGCAGCCGCCCAGCGTGACGACGATCCCCGCGGAACTGGCCATGCCTGCCAAGGCGGGGCGGGACGCCATCATCGAGGCTCTCTCCGACTTCAACGACGATATGATGACCCTCTACCTCGAGGGGCAGGAGGTCGGTTCCGAGCTGATCCGGAAGGTGCTACGCGAGGCGACCATAGCCCTCAAGGCCGTGCCGGTGCTCTGCGGCTCCGCTTTCAAGAACAAGGGCGTCGAGCTGGTGCTGGACGCGGTGGTCAACTATCTGCCCAGCCCCATCGACCTGCCGCCCATCCATGGGACGGAGCCCGGCAATCCCGAGAAGGTCCTGGAGCGCCATAGCGATCCCAAGGAGCCCTTTGCCGCCCTGGCCTTCAAGGTGGCGGTGGATCCCTTCCTCGGAAAGCTGATCTTTCTGCGTGTCTACTCCGGCAAGCTGGAGAAGGGAAGTGCTATTTACAACGCGACCTCGGGGCAGAGGGAGCGCATCGGCCGCATCATGCGGATGCACTCCAACAAGCGCGAGGACATCGATGCAGTGGAGGCGGGCATGATCGTCGCCGTCCCCAGCCTGAAGGGCACCAAGACGGGTGACACCCTCTGCGACGAGGCTCACCCAATAGTCCTGGAGAGCCTGATCTTCCCCGAGCCGGTCATCTCGCTCGCCGTGGAGCCCGCGACCCAGGGGGACAAGATCAAGCTCAGCAAGGGGCTGGTGGCGCTGGCCGACGAGGACCCGACCTTCCGCGTCCGCACGGACGAGGAGAGCGGGCAGACGATCATCTCCGGCATGGGCGAGCTGCACCTCGAGATCATCGTGGACCGGCTGAAGCGGGAGTTCGGCGTCGACGTCAAGGTCGGCCGTCCCCAGGTCTCCTACAGGGAGGCCATCCAGCGTTCCTCCTCGGCCGAGGGCAAGTACATCCGACAGTCCGGCGGCCGCGGACAGTACGGCCACGTGGTGTTCGAGATGGAGCCCCTGCCGGACGGCAAGGGCTACGAGTTCGAGGACCGCATCGTGGGGGGCGTCGTCCCGAAGGAGTACGTTGCCGCCGTACAGAAGGGCTTGGAGGAGGCCATCCAGAGCGGCGTCCTGGGCGGTTATCCGGTGATCGGCATCAAAATAGCCTTGGTCGACGGCAGCTATCACGACGTGGACAGCTCGGAGATGGCGTTCAAGATAGCGGCCTCCATGGGGTTCAAGGAGGCCATGAAGAAGGCGGCCCCGGTCCTCATGGAGCCGATAATGTCCGTCGAGGTCGTGACGCCCGAGGACTACGTCGGGGACGTCATCGGAGACCTCTCCTCTCGGAGGGGGCGCATCGAAGGGATGGACATGAGGGCCAACGCGCGTATAATTAGGGCTTACGTGCCTCTTGTAGGGATGTTCGGGTACGCGACGGACCTCAGAAGCAAGACCTCGGGCCGGGCCAATTATACGATGCAGTTCGACCACTACGAGCCCACACCCGCGGACGTCGCGGAAAAGGTGCTCCAGGGTAAGGCCGAATAAGTTTTCACATGACATTATTTTAGGGGAGGCAATTCGGAGATGGCGAAGGAGAAGTTCGAGCGGAGCAAGACGCACTTGAACATCGGTACGATCGGGCACATCGACCACGGGAAGACGTCGCTGACGGCGGCGATAACGAAGT
>CAJPSE010000023.1 GCA_905373185.1 uncultured Fretibacterium sp. | reverse complement strand
CCAACGCACACGAGGCGCTGCTTCGGGAGGCCGACCTCATCATCCCCCCCACGCCCCATCCGGCCGAGAAAAGAAGAAAAGACGCTGCAATTATCGAGAAGAACTTCATTGGACCCCGCATCGGAATGCCGCCTCCCTGCAACCGTAATTCTGTGTTCTATTATACGACTACAGGCTATACGGCTACAGGCGATGGCCCGGCCTCGTGGTTGCATGAGGAAAAGGGGCTGCGGAGAAGGCGGGAGAGAGAATGTGGTCTATCAGGGTGCGGATGCCGTGCTCCGAGACGGGGGGGATGATGAGGTCGGCCTCCCGAAGCAGCGCCTCGTGTGCGTTGGAGGGCGAGGCCGCGATGTCCGCGCGGCGCAGAAGCTCCCTGTCGTTGCAGTGGTCTCCTGCCGCGACGATCACCTCGGGACGGGCGGGCAGCTCCGCGAGGAGGCGGTCCAGCGCACTTCCCTTGGAGACGCCCAAAGGCTGGATGTCCATGAACTGAGGCCCTCCGGGGCAGATCTCGGCCTCGCACCCGAAGCGCCCCCGAAGGTCCTCCTCCACCTTGGGCATGAGCCGAGAATCCATCCACAGGCAGACGCGGAAGACGGGCTCCGTCACCACGGGCTCCGTCAGGAGGCGGATAGGGCCGACGTCTGCGAAAAAACTTCGGGTCTGCGCGTCCGTCTCCCGGCAGGAAATGCGCTCGTCACCGGACACCTGGAGCTCGAGGGGCAAAGTCCAAACGTACTCCAGGATGCGGTTGGCCAGGTTCTCCTCCATTAGGCGGCTGTAGAGGGGGCGCCCGCCGGGGTCCACGATGCGGCCTCCGTTGTAGAGGATCGAGGGACGGGTCACCCCGATCGCCTCCATGTGCCCACGGGCCGTGCTGTAGGTTCGCCCCGTGGCGACCATGATCTCCCACCCCGCGTCGCGGAGGTGGGAACAAGCCCCCTGGACCTCGTCCGCGACGGTCTCCCCGACCGACAGCGTGTCGTCTATATCCGTGATGAACAATTTCATGTCGAACTTCGGGCTCCCTTCAGGATCGGGAAACCCCGGGCCCTTGGATTTGGAGATTTGGAGAACCCGGGAACATGAAGAAAGGCTGCGCGCAGGGCGCAGCCTTTCCATCGGGGAACGCTCTCGGGCCGCTACTTCTTGGTCTTGGCCAGCTGCTGAATGACGTCCTGCGTGATGTCCGAACCGCCGATCAGGACGACGGACTTGTTGAGGACGAGGGTCAGCTTCTTGTTCACGGCCACCTCACGGACGGCCCGCTGGCAGTCCCTGAAGATGGGGTCCATGATCTTTTGCTCCTCCCTGGCCAGCTCCATCCGCTTTGCCTGGACGATCTGGGCCTTCTTGGCGGGGTCAGACTCCTTGTCGGCGGCGGCCTTCGCCTCGGTCTCCTTCTGGCGGGATATCGTCGCCAGCTGAGCCTTGGCGTCGTTCATCTTCGGATGGTTGTTGGTGACCTCGTACATATCGATGACGCCGACGGAATCGACCGCCGCATTCGCGGCCCCCCCCGCGGCGAGGACGAACAGAAACGCCGTTACGCTCAAAACCAGAAAGTTTCTCAAAAACAACATGAATCCCTCCTAAATAGGCTTGAACCCCACACTTTTGCCTTTTTTGCTCCTTTTTCCCATCTGAAGCGATCGCTTGGCATTCTAGCATCGATAAGGGGCGGTACAAACGTCAGGATTACTCATATTCCTGCCTCTCCTATTTTCATTTTTTCGGTGGAGGACCGTCGGGGGCTTTCGGCCCGGTCCGTGCCTGCGGCGTCCTCGCCCTCGCCCAAGTATTCGCCCTCCAGGACCGACACGATCTCGAGGCCGATCCGTCCGCAGTTCTCCAGCCGGCAGGGAACATCCTTGGGGATGAAGATCCCGTCTCCCTCGGGGACGAAGCGCTCCTCGTCCCCAAGGCGCACGCGCGCCGCCCCCTTCACGACGATCCAGTGCTCGACGCTGTGGCAGCGGGGCGGGAAGGATACCGCCTTGCCCGGCGTTATCACCATGTGCCGGACCTTGAAGCGCTCCGCCTCGCAGAGGACCCGGTAGGCCCCCCAGGGCCTCGTGCACTCGGAGATCTGGCTGACCTCCCGCCGCCCCTCGGCCTTCAGCCTCCGGACGACGTCGCGCACGCCCTGGGAGGCCCCGCGCCGCGTGACGAAGAGGGCGTCGGGCGAATCGACGACGATGAGGCCCTCGACGTCGCTCAGCACCGCCAGCCGGTTCCGGGAATCCACGAAGCAGTCGGAGGCGTTTCGGAGCGTCACGTCCCCGACCGTCGCGTTGCCCCGGTCGTCGCGGTCGGACACCTCGTGCAGCGCGTCCCAGGAGCCGACGTCGGACCAGCCCGCGTCCAGCGGAACCACCGCCACCCTCCGCGCCCGCTCCATGACGGCGCGGTCGAAGGAGACGGGCTCGATGTCCTCGAAGTCCCCGGCCAGCGCCTCCGCTCCCCGCCCCGCGAGGGCGGCCAGGTCCGGGGCCGTCCGCTCGAGCTCCCGATGGAGACAGCCGAGGCTGAAGACGAACACGCCGCCGTTCCAGAGATACTTGCCGCTTTGCAGGTACTCCCGAGCGGTCTCCAGGTCGGGCTTTTCCACGAACGCCTCGGCCTCGAACCAGGCCTCCCGCTCCGCTCCCGTGCGGATGTAGCCGAAACCGGTGTCGGGCCGATCGGGGACGATGCCCAATGTCGCCAGGTATCCCGCCTCCGCGGCCTCCGCCGCGCGCTCCAGTGCCGAGGCGAAGGCGTCCGAGTCCCGGACGATGTGGTCGCTGGGGGTGACGATCACGATGTCCTCGTCCCGCGCGCCCGAATCCCGGAGCGACTCGCAGCCCAGCAGGATGGCCGGCGCCGTGCTGCGCATCGTCGGCTCCGTCACGATGAAATCCTCGAACGGCCCCGTGATCTCCCGGGCCTGATGGGCCACCAGGGAACTCCACGGGGCTCCGGTCACCGCCCGAAGGCGTTCCACGGGCAGGATGCGCAGCATCCGCACGATCGTCTCCTGAAACAGCGTCCGCGTGCCGGACAGGGCCAGAAACTGTTTTGGCAGGTCCTCCCGGGACCTCGGCCATAGCCGCGTCCCGCTCCCTCCCGTAAGGATCAGACCATAAAGTTCGGACATCTCCATCGCTCCTTGCAGATAAAATTATATGTAGAAGAAAAGCACCTGCGCCGTTCCGCTCCTTGAAATCCGGTGCCGTTGGCCGTGTGGGGAACGGCCGTATCCTGTGGATTGTATCTCTTAGAAATGGTACAATCAATAAAAGTCTATTTGGGCCGATACCGATAATAACGATGGAGCCCGCCGGTGGGCGATATGGCGAAGACTGCATGATGTCCCACCGAGACGGGAGCGTTGGAACTTGATGTTGGCGTCCTGTGCAGTGCCTGAGCCTTATGAGACGGGACGACGGAAGGGGCGGGAATTTTTTATGGGCAGGCTGGCGGTGGTCGCGATCGGAGGAAACTCGCTGATCAGGGATGAGGATCATAAGACAGTAGCGGATCAGTACGCGGCCATATGCGAGACGGCGGTCCATATCGCGGATATGATCGAGAGCGGCTGCGATGTGGTCATAACTCACGGAAACGGTCCTCAGGTGGGTTTTGCCCTGCGGCGCTCGGAAATAGCCGAGCAGGCGGAGGGGATGCATCCGGTCCCGTTGGTGAATTGCGGCGCGGACACGCAGGGGGCCATAGGTTATCAGATCCAGCAGGCCATGGGCAACGAGTTTCGGCGGAGGAGGATGAAAAAGACCGCCGTGACGGTCGTGACCCAGGTTCTGGTGGATGCGGACGACCCGGCGTTTGGAAACCCCTCGAAACCGATAGGTTCCTTTTTCGGGGAGGAGCAGGTGGAGCGGGTGCGCCGTGAGCATCCCGATTGGGCTCTGGTCAGCGATGCCGGCCGCGGCTACCGTCGGGTCGTGGCCTCTCCGAGGCCGAAGGAAATTGTGGAGGCTACGGTCATCGAGAGCTTGCTGGGCCAAGGGCATTGTCTCGTCGCCGTCGGCGGCGGCGGCATCCCCGTGGTTCGGCGTCCCGACGGGACGCTCGAGGGGCGGGATGCCGTCATCGACAAGGACTTCGCATCGAGCCTCCTGGCCTCGCGTCTGGGGGCCGATCTGTTGGTCATCTCCACAGGGGTCCCCCAGGTCTGCGTCAACTTCGGCAGGGCGGACCAGAGGGCCCTGAGCCGGGTGACTGTTGCGGATCTGAAGCGTTATGCGGACGAGGGACATTTTGCGCCGGGCAGCATGCTCCCCAAGATCCAGGCCGTGATTCAATTTATGGAACGCCCCGGCAGGGAGGGGCGGCGCGCTGTCATCACGGATCCCCAGTCCTTGAGCATGGCCGTGGCGGACAGGGCGGGGACGCAGGTAGTGTCCTGATCCTTCTCCCGTTTTTCTTTCGCTGTCTTCTCGTGTTGCTTATGTTCGGTAAGAAGCCACTGAGGGCTCCGGCAGCGTTTTTGTTGTATCGTTGAGTCAAGAGGCGGAGGTTCTCGATACGATGGCTAAAAAAAGGTTTGGAGACATTTTGCTTGAGGCTCGCATGGTCACGCCCGAGGAGCTGGAGCAGGGGCTGAGTGCCAAGGCCGTGGACTCGGACAAACGTTTGGGGGCTATCCTGGTGGGCCTGGGGATCCTGACGGAGCGCCAGGTCACGGAGGCCTTGGGGCTCCAGTTCATGTTGCCCGTGGTCGATGTGCAGGATTATGTGACCAACGTGTCGACCCAAAATATCCTGCCGCTGGACCTCATGGAACGCCTGAACGCCTTTCCCCTGGAGTTTCAGGATCGCGGGTCGGTGTTGCTCGTGGCGATCTCGGACCCCCTGGACGCCGGAACTCAGGAGGAATTGCGCAAGGCGGCCTCGCTGGACCTTCGGTTTGCCTTGGCTCCAGCCGAGGAGATCCGTGGGGCGAATCTGACCCTTCGAAGCTTGTTGGCCCCCGTGCCGGCTCCTGCTGCGGCTGTGCAGCCACCGGTTGCGAACGTGCAGGCTCCCGTCGCGGCTGTGCAGCCGCCGGTTGCGAACGTGCAGGCTCCCGTCGCGGCCGCGCAGCCGCCGGTTGCGAACGTGCAGGCTCCCGTCGAGGTTGTGCAGCCACCGGTTGTGAACGTGCAGGTTCCCGTCGCGGCCGTGCAGCCGCCGGTTGCGAACGTGCAGGCTCCCGCTGCGGTTGTGCAGCCACCGGTTGCGAACGTGCAGGCTCCCGCTGCGGCCGTGCAGCCACCGGTTGCGAACGTGCAGGCTCCCGTCGCGGCCGTGCAGCCGCCGGTTGCGAACGTGCAGGCTCCCACTGCCGCGCCTGAGCCCGCACCCGAGAAGGCCGAGCATGCTATAATGCCCAGTTTTGCCTCACTGCATGCCCATCAGCCCAAGCTGGGCGATATCCTGGTCCAGGCGGGGGTCATCGATGAGTCTCAGCTGGTCCGGGCGTTGCAGATACAGCGTGGAAGCGAAAAAAGACTTGGAGAGGTCCTCGTCTCCGAGAACTTCATCTCGGAGACTCGCCTGGCCGAGGCCCTGTCCACCCAGCTGAAGCTGCCCCTGTTCACCCTGACACGTTACCGTCCCATGCCCGAGGCCATTCGGCTGGTACCCCGTGCGGTGGCGGAGCGCCTCAGCCTGATACCGCTCTCCATCATGGAGGATGACCTGTTGCTCGTGGCGATGTCCAATCCCCTGGATCTTCTTGGCCAGGACGAGGTGCGAATGCTCACGGGCCGAAACCTGAAGGTGGGGATCGCAACCGCGTCCGACATCAATCAGAACCTGGACCGTCTCTACAACCTCCAGAACAACCTCGAGGAGGCCATCGAGGAGGTGGATACGGACCTGGGGCAGAACCTCGAGCTCGACTTCGATGCCTCTTCGGATGAGGCACCGGTCATTCAGCTGGTCAGCAACCTCCTGCAGCAGGCTGTGCGCGAGGGGGCGTCGGACATCCACGTCGAGGTCTACGAGAAGATGGCACGCGTGCGCTTCCGTGTGGACGGCCAGCTCTACAGCGCGTTCGACTACCCCGTGGCCCTGCACCCCTCCGTATCCGCCCGCCTCAAGATCATGAGCGGCATGGACATCGCGGAGAAGCGCAAGCCCCAGGACGGCCGCATCCTGATTCGCGTGGACGGCCGGCGCATTGACCTCCGCGTCAGTGTGCTGCCCACCATGAACGGAGAGAAGGTCGTCCTTCGTATCCTGGACCAGGAGAGCTCCTCCGTGGGGCTGGATCGGCTGGGGCTCGAGGCGGACGACATGGAGAAGATAGACCTGTTCTGCAACATGCCGTGGGGCATCATGCTGGTGACGGGCCCGACGGGCAGCGGTAAATCGACGACGCTCTACTCGATGCTCCAGAAGATCAACCAGCCGGACGTCAACATCATCACGGTCGAGGACCCCGTGGAGTTCTCCGTCGCGGGGATCAACCAGGTCCACGTCAACGAGAAGGCGGGCCTTACGTTCGAGTCCGCCCTGCGCTCCATCCTGCGGCAGGACCCGGACAAGGTCATGGTGGGAGAGATCCGGGACCAGAAGACGGCACAGATAGCCATCCGTGCGGCCCTCACCGGCCACTTCGTGCTCTCGACCCTGCACACGAACGACGCGCCGAGCGCCGCAACCCGTATGATCGATATGGGGGTTCCGCCCTTCCTGGTCTCGGCGTCGTTGTCCGGAGTCATTGCCCAGCGCCTGGTTCGGCGCCTGTGTCCCATCTGCCGGGAGGAGTACGAGCTGAACGAGAACATGTGTGAGACGCTGAACGTCCCGGTGGGGACCCACGCGTTCCGGCCCCGTGGCTGTAACGAGTGCCGCAACGGCTACAAGGGGCGCCGCGGCATCTACGAGATCATGGTGGTGGACGACGATCTGCGGCGCATGATCCTGGAGGGGGTCAGCAACATCCAACTCCGAGCCGAGGCCATCAAGCGGGGGATGAAGACCCTGCGCCAGTCTGGGATCAACAATGCCCTGGCGGGACACACCTCGTTGGAGGAGGTCTTTACCACCACGCTTTAGCCGCCATGTCCGTTTTCTCTCCGGAGGATTCATGACTGTGAGCGGAGGAGATTTTCTGAGATGATGGATTCTGCGGATGCGGTTGGGGCAGGCCCTCGGGGGCTGCCGTTCGCTTCGAGTCAAATTGTTTTATTTTATATAGGAGGCCTTTACCTTGCCTATCGGTTTGAAAGCCTTGTTGAACGAGGTTATTCTTCAAAATGCCAGCGACCTGCATATCGGCGTGGGGGTCCTTCCGGTGATCCGTATCGACGGGAGTCTGAGATACGTCGAGGGAGTGGGGGTCCCGACGGGCCTGGATGTTGAACGCGCTCTGCTGGAGGTGATGCACAAGGAGCGGCTGGATACCTTCAAGGAGGAAAAGGAGCTGGACTTCAGCTTTACCTACACTGGGTCGGATGGGGTCGAGGCCCGGTTCCGCGGGAATTGTTTTTTCGAGTCTCACGGTATGGCGGCGGCCTTTCGTCTCATCCCCGTTCACATTCGGTCAGTTGAGGAGTTGAAGCTTCCTGTGGTCCTGAAGGAGGTCGTCCGTAAGCGACGGGGGCTCTTCCTGGTGACGGGGCCCACGGGGCACGGCAAGAGTACGACTTTGGCCGCGCTCATCAACGAGATCAACTCTACCCGCTTCGAACACATCATCACGATCGAGGACCCCATCGAGTACGTGCATCATTCGAAACAGTGTCTGATCCACCAGCGGGAAATAGGGACGGACACCGGCAGTTTCGCCGAGGGGCTGCGCCGCGCTCTGCGCCAGGACCCGGACGTTATTCTGATAGGAGAGCTCCGGGACCTGGAGACCATTTCGGCAGCGATCACGGCGGCGGAGACGGGGCACCTGGTTTTGGGGACGCTGCACACTCAGGATGCGGCGCAGTCCCTCGATCGTCTGATCGATGTCTTCTCGGCTCACCAACAGATGCAGATTCGGGTGCAGCTCGCCTCCGTCCTCTTGGGTATCTGTTCGCAGCAGCTCATCCCCAAGGGGGAGTCCGGTGGGCGAATTTGTGCGACCGAGCTGCTGCTGGCCAACCCCGCGGTGCGTAACTGTATTCGGGAGGGGAAGAACAGCCAGATTCGAACGCTGATCCAGACGGGGGCTAACATTGGAATGCATACGATGGAGCAGAAGCTCGCGGACCTCGTCAAAAATGGGGAGCTCTCTTTGGAGGCGGCGCTGACCTACGCCTACGATCCTCAGGACTTGCAGCGTATCCTGGCGAAGGGCATTTGAGGAGATACTGATTCAATCCCATAGATATTTACAATCTCAATGCAACAGTAGGGGGTGAGGGCTGCCATGAACTTTAGATACAGAGGCCGCGACACGGGCGGCAGCATTGTCGAGGGGCAGGTGGAGGCGGAGAGCCAGGGGATGGCCATGGACGCCCTGAGGCAGAGGGGTATCCTGGTGCTCTCCTTGAACGCCGGAAGGGGGGGCGGGGCTGTTGTCTCCAGCAGCTCTATGTCGCTGTTCGACAAGCTCCAGCGCATCGGCACGGTGCCGTCAAAGACCAAGATGGTCTTCTTTCGGCAGTTCGCGACCATGGTCAAGGCTGGGCTGAGCCTGACGGCGGCGCTCGACATCATATCGGAGCAGGAGAAGAACCTGGTCTTCAAGGATGTGCTGCTGGACGTCAAGAGCAACATCGACCGCGGTGTCCCCATCAGCCATGCCATGAAGCAGCACAGTGTGTTCAACACCATGATGATCTCGCTGGTTCAGGCGGGCGAGGAGGGAGGCTTGTTGGACGACTCCCTGGACCGCGTGGCGGGCCTGTTGGAGAAACAGGCGGCCCTGGCAGGGAAGATCAAGTCAGCCATGTTCTACCCATCCTTCGTCATCTTCTTTGCGATCGCCGTGGTGGTGGTCTTTATCGCGTTTATCCTGCCGAAGTTCAAAAAGGTTTTCGCGGGGATGAATATTGAGCTTCCCGCTTTGACGGAGGCGTTGTTTGCGCTGGGGGACTACTGTCAGGTACATTGGAAGATGATTGTGGGAGTGATCTTCGCTGTCGTCGCAGTGCTGGTTTGGGCACTGAAGAGCCCCATAACGAAGCCCTTCATGGACAGACTGAAGTTGAAGCTGCCGGTGATCAAGACCCTGGTGTTCAAGTCCAGCATGGCTCGAGCCTCGCAGGCTTTGGCGTCACTGGTCTCGGCAGGCGTGCCCATTCTGAGGGGGCTCGAGATGGCGGAGGAGGTCGCAGGCAACGACGTGATCCGTTCCGGGTTCGCCGACCTCCAGTCCTCGGCCAAGTCCGGACTGAACCTGGGTGATGCGGCCAAGCATGCCAGGGTGTTCCCTCCGTTGGTCTGCCAGATGATGCGTATCGGCGAGGAGACGGGCCATCTGGACGAGATGCTGGAGCGCGTGGCCGCCTGGTACGACCAGGAGCTGGACGAGCAGGTCAAGGCCATGACCTCCTTGATGGAGCCGATCATGATCGTCTTCGTGGGGGGCATCGTGGGGGTTATCGCCATGGCCATCTTTGGCCCCATTACATCGGCCATGTCTCAGATGGGGTAGGTAAAAACAAATGAGCCTTAAGACCTATTGCATATGAGTTATAAATCCTTATAATGTTCATCGTCAAGTTCCACAGTGTGTGGGGCAAAAATCACAGGGAGGAATTCATCATGAAAATGCGCAAAGGCTTTACCCTCGTCGAGCTCCTGATCGTTATCGTCATTATTGGTATTCTGGCGGCCGCTATGCTGATGTCCAGTGGTTCCGCCACGGCGTCCGCAGAGGCGTCCAACATCACCTCCGACCTTCGTAGCCTTAAGGCCGCCTGCAGCATGCTCTACGCCGACAGCATGGACCTCTTCAACAAGACGCCTGCTCTTACTCCGGCCATTGAGATGCTGGCCGTCTACATGGATAACCCCGACCGTGTGAAGAACGGCGGCTATGTGATCAAGGTTGATAGCGGCCGTTGGTATGTGGGCCTTGATGTTACCTCACGCACGACGGAGGTCAAGGATAAGCTGGTGGGTAAGGCCAAGACGACGGGGCTTCTGGGTAGTTCTGCTGTTGCTAACGCTCCTGCGACCTTGGAGACGTGGTATACGGCGGCTGATAACGCGGTGTGGATGGTGGGCCGTTAGTTCATCGAAGTTGTTAAAAGCCCCCCTTAGGGGGGCTTTTTTGATGCCTCAACATTTTGGGCGGTGCGGGAAATCGCACCGCCCAAAGGCGATTTTTCTCTTCCATGTTCAGGGCTGGAGAACCGTATCCCCAGCCGTCCATATCGATTCTGCCCTCATCGGTCAGTCAGCTTGCAGGGGACGTGTCGCCTTACTCAGTCACATCAAGGATTCTACCTCGTCGAGGGGCAGCCCGGTGCTCTCCGCTGTCAGATTGGGCGAGAGGCCTCGCGCCAGCGTTCGCCACGCAACGAAGGCGATTCCCTCGGCTTTGCCTTTGACCTCCCCCCTGGCCTCGACCTTAGCTACCATACTCCTCACGTAGTTGTCCCAATATAACAAGCCAGGTCCCGCGGCGGCGATAAATAAGGACAGGACTACCGGCCCTCTCATACCAACTCGCGTTTAACACGTGGATAGCCTCCTCTGATGAAGCCCCTTCAGGGTGATACTGGAGAAATCGTCCCCTTCCGCAGGCCCTCGGTTTCCCCTTTCTCCAGCAGGGAGACGCATGCCGCCGCCCCCTTCAGCCTGGCGTAGTCCAGGCTGTCGCGCCCCGTGTCGTCGGTGCGCCTGGGGTCGCCCCCGGCCTTCAGCAGCGCGGCGACGGCCTTGGGATTGTTCGATGCGGCAGCGACCATCAGGGGCGTCGTGCCGCCCAAGTCGGGCTGGTCGGAGGCGTTTTCCGCGGTCGCGGCGATCAGCATCGTCAGGACTTCGAGGCTCCTCTCGTCCTTCGCGGCGAAGTGCAGCGGGGTCCAGCCAATGTGGTCCCGGGCGTCCGTGCGGGCCCCGGCGTCCAGCAGAAATCGCGCCGCGGGAGTATTACCGTGGTAGGCGGCCTCCATCAGGGGCGTCGTATCCTTCAAGGTCCGGGCCTCGACGTCCGCCCCCCCCTCGATCAGCAGCTCCGCCGCCTGGGCGTTCCAGTCCCGGGCCAGGACGGCATGCGTCAGGGCCGTCATCCCGTCCACATCCTCGAGATTCACATCCGCGCTCAGTGCCAGCAGGCTCCGGAGCCCCTCGGCGTTGCCCGATGCGGCGGAGACCATCAGCGCCGTCATGCCCTGGCCGCTCGGCTGGTCCACCGGGGCCCCGGCGGAGACCAGCGTCTCGAGGAGCTCCGCCCTCTGCGACCTTCGCGCGGCGACCATCAGAGGCGTCAGCCCGTCCCAGGTCCCCTGCACGGGGTCGGCCCCGAAGCCGAGCAGGAGCGCGACGGCCTCGGAATCGTCGTTGGCCGCGGCCATCATCAGGGGGGTGACCGTGGCCATGTTTCTGTGGTTGGGGTCCGCGCCGATCTCCAGAAGGGGCTTCAGCGCCGCCGCCCCATTGGGTGTCTCGAGGGCCGACATCAGGGGCGTCGTTCCCTGGCTCGAGGTTTCGTCGACGGAGGCGCCGGACGAGGCGAGGAGACGGATCAGGTCCGCGGAGGCCCCCGAGGCGGCCGCGAAGAACAGGGGCGTCCACAGGCGCTGGTCCCTCAGGCCGATGCCCGCTCCCCGGCGCAGCAGGATCCGGACGGCGGGAAGGTTGTCCGCGCGGCAGGCCGCCATCAGGGGCGTCTCCAGTCCGTTCGAGCGCGTGTCGGGATCGGCCCCCGCGTCGATGAGGCGCTCCAGGACGTCGGGGGAGACGGCGGGGTTCTCCGCTGCCAAATAGAGTGCGCACCGGTTCTGGTCGTCCTGGGCGCGGACGTTGGCCTTTCCCAAAAGCAGCGCCTCGACCGCGGCGGCATCCGCCCCGGCGGCGACGGCCCGCATCAGGGGGGTGTAGCGGTCGGGGGCTCGGACGTTCGTATCGGCGCCGGCCTCCGTCAGAAGCCTCAGGACGGCCGCGTCCGGCCTCTCACAGGCCGCCAGGAGCGGGGTGACGCCGCTGTCGTCGGGCTCGTCGGTCGGGGCCCCGGCTCCCAGCAGAAGCTCGACGCCATGGGTGTCGGGCCGTGCGGCGGCCGTCCAGAGCGGGGTCCGACCCCGGCCGTCCCGGGACCTGGGCGATGCCCCGGCCCGCAGCAGGGTGGCCATGACCCCTGGGGATTCGTTCAGCGCGGCCGCGAGGTGCAGGGGCGTCCGGCCCTCCGCGTCCGCGAGGTTGGGGTCGGCGCCAGCCCTCAGGAGGGCCTCGGCGATGGCGGCGCTCGGGTTGTAGGCTGCGGCCAGCATCAGCGGCGTCAACCCCTCGAGTCCCTTCGGGGAGAGGGAGGCGCCCCCGTCGATCAGGCATTTGATGAGCCCCGGATCGGAGGCGTGCTCCGCCGCTATGTGGAGCGGCCGGTTCCCGTCCGGGAAGGGCTCGTCCGCGGAGCAGGTCCTCAGGGCCGCCCGCAGCTCCTCGACCGTGCCCGAGGTACAGATGCGCCTCAGGGCCTCGGGATCCACCGCCCATGCCTGGGCCGTCAGCAAGGCCGCCGATATCGCGGTGGCCAGGATACGTCCCATCCATACTTTTACGACTTTCACGTTCGTTCGATGCCTCCCGTCTGTGTCATCGGTTCCAAATCTCGGGTACATTGCGAATCCTCCTTCAAAAGTGCAGGCATTGTCAAATGCAGAATATGAGAAAAATATGAGGATGTTTTTCGTGTACAATCCGGCGGAAGCGTGATATCCTAACTCCTTGATTTGCTCCGCAGTTGTTCAGTATAGCAAAGGAAATGCTGATTTATCTATGGAGCCCCCTGGTGGTACCCCAGCTTGCCTGTTTTGAGGAAGACACTTGCCGGGGCCGCCGCTATCCCCGGAGGGGAGCCTTCCGGCAACCGCTCGCTTCGCTTGCGGGCCGATCAGTCTCACGATAGCGGCGTGGGGGATTTAAGCAGACGATCGGCGATAAGTAGGCGACCATAAGCAGACAACCGGCGAGTGTAACGAGTTGAGTGGGTCGCTTATAAGTGAAGCAGCAAATCTTTGATTTGCGTAGCTGAACTTAGGGGGTTTATCAGATTCTTCACCAGGGGCCTTATCAGGGGCTTCATCAACGAGCAACGCGAGTTGAGTCGATCACTTAGTTTTTTCACCAGGTACGAGC
>CAJPSE010000022.1 GCA_905373185.1 uncultured Fretibacterium sp. | reverse complement strand
CCCGATCCTCGTCGGCCCCGGGCCCCTCCCCGACGAAGACGAGCGGCGTCCGCGTCATCCCCTGGCCGAAGACCGTGCGCGTACGGGTCCCGCAGAGCCCGCAGCGGTCGCACGTCTCGACCCGGGACCTCAGCTCGTCCCAGGCCACTGCCCTCCGGTCCTCGGTGGCGTGCCTCTCATCCCTTGTCTCGTCCGCACTCATCCAATCCCTTTCCTCCGGTTAGAGTTCGATTTCATGGATCCTGACGTTGACCTTCCTGACGTCCATCCCCGTAAAGTAGCTCAGTCCAACGCTTATTTTCCTCTGCAGGAGGCGGGCGATGAGAAGGGCGCTTCGGCTCCCCAGCCTGACGTCGATCGCAAGGTTCACCTCGAGGCTGTCGTCGTCGGTCTCCAGTTCGATCTCGTGCACCTTGCGGACGTGATCCCCGATCACGACGAGGCGCCGGCACATCTCCAGGATGGCCTCCCTGCCGATCGTCACGTGCCCGTCGAAGCTGAAGGGAGGCTTGACGATGGTGCGCCCGTCGTCCCTGTCCCTGCTCTTGAAGAGGTCCTTCAGCTGGCTCACCAGTTTCCCGGCGAAGTTGCGCTGAATCTGGGTGCGGGCGACGGGAACGACGTGCTGCTTCTTTTCACGCCGTTCCCGAAGCGCGTTATCTATCTCCTCCTGCGTCGCCACGTCGGTGATACCGATGATCTTGACGGGATCGCTCAGCCCCAGCTTCGCGACGATCTTCCGCATCATCCCCTCGGAGGTGGCAAGGAGCATCAGCCTGCAGGGAGCGCGCCCCTCGAGGAAGCCCAGCACCTCCGCGCGATGGGCGGGGTACTCGAAGAGCGCACGCCGGATGGCCCGGACCATGTTGCCCTCCGACTTGGCGCTCCGGCCCGCCATGATGCGCCCTCTGGATACGACCAGCCCATCGTCGACGATCAGGTCGATGCCGTGCTGGCGCGCCACCTGCGAGGCCCTCTGGCTCTTGCCGGTCCCCGCCGGCCCGACGAACGCGTACACCTCGATCGTGGAAAGGTCAGGCTTTCGTACCAAAGGCTTCTCCTCCGGGAGCTTTTTCTCGGAGAGCTTTTCTTCAGGGCACTTCTCCTCGGGGGGCAGTTCCTCGGCAACGCTCGACGCGGCACCCTGCAGGCTCTCTCCCGTCTCGGTCCTCGGCTCCATCATCATCCGGTCCCCTCCTCGAGGGACACCGAGGCCCCCAGGCCGCGAAGTTTGCGGTCGATGGCCTCGTACCCGCGCCAGACGTGCACCATGTCCTCGATGCGCGTCTCCCCGGAGGCGGACAGCCCGGCGAGGATCAGCGCGGCCCCCGCGCGCAGGTCCGTCGCCCTCACGGACGCCCCATCCAGCCTCCTCACCCCGTTGATGATGGCCGTGTCCCCCTTGATGCGGATGTCGGCCCCCATCCGATTGAGCTCCTCGGCGTAGAGGAAGCGGGCCTGGAAGACGCTCTCCTCCACCATACTGACGCCGCCCGCAAGGGCCAGGGCCGCCGTCATCTGGGGCTGGAGGTCCGTGGGAAAACCGGGGTAGGGCATCGTCTTCAGGGAGACGGACTGCAGGCGTTCCACGGGGAAGACGGTCACCTCCCCCTTCCTGACGGCAAACCTCGCACCGGCCTCCTCCAGCTTGGCGAGCAGGGCGTCGATGTGCGCGGGGACGACGTCGCACACGGTGATCTCCCCGCCGGTCATGACACCCGCCAGAATGTAGGTGCAGGCCTCGATGCGGTCGGGGATCACCCGTTCGCGTCCCGGCTGCACCTCATCGACCCCCTTGATGCGGACGCACCCCGTCCCCTCCATCTCTATGGGAACCCCCATGGTCCTCAGCACCGCGGCGAGGTTCTCGATCTCGGGTTCACGGGCCGTATTCTCTATGATCGTCTCGCCGCGGGCCAGCGCCGCGGCCATCATCAGGTTCTCCGTCGCCCCCACCGAGGGGAAGTCGAGGTAAATTCTCCGGCCCCGCAGCCGGTCCGCCGCCGCGTGCACCACGCCGTTGCGGATCTCGATCTTCGCCCCCATCTGCACGAGCCCCTTCAGGTGCAGGTCTATGGGACGGCTGCCGATGGAACACCCGCCCGGCAGGGGCAGGGCCGCCCGGCCGCCACGGGCCAGCAGGGGGCCCAGCACCAGCGAGGAGGCCCTCATCTTGCGCACCAAGTGCTCCGGGGCCTCCCAGACAATGCTCTCGGGGACGTTCAGCAGCACGCGGTCCTCCTCCCTCGCGACCTCCACGCCAAGGGCCCCGAGCAGCTCCATCATCGTGCTCACATCGCAGAGGTCCGGGACGTTGTCGAGCGCAAGCGTCCCCCCCCTCAAGAGAAGACAGGCCGCCATGACGGGCAGCGCCGCGTTTTTCGCCCCCTGGGTCCGAACGGTCCCCCTAAGAGGAATCCCCCCCTGTATCCTCATGACGTTCATCCGCCGATCCCTCCCGCAAGGCTGTCCAGATAGTCCAGGAGGATATCCCGGATCCTCACGGATGCCCTGCCGTCGCCGAAGGGCATCCCCCGCTTCGAAAACGTCCCCCGGTAGTCCGGGTCCTCCAGAAGGCGCAGCGATTCCCGAAGGATGGCCTCCGGGTCCGTCCCCACGAGGACCCCCGTCCCCGAGGCGATGGCCTCCGGCCGCTCCGAGAGGTCCCGAAGGATCAACACGGGCTTTCTAAGCGCCGAGGCCTCCTCCTGGATCCCCCCGCTGTCGCTCACGATGAAGAGGCTCCGGTTCATGACCGAGACGAAATCGGGATACGACAGGGGCTCCGTTAGGAGCACCCGGGGGAGGCCGCCAAGCTCCCTGTGGACGACCTCGCGGACGGCCGGGTTCTTGTGGAGGGGCGCCAGCACCCGCACCTCGGGATGCGCCTCGACGAGGGCGGCCACTCCCCTGCATATACGGGCCAGGGGCTCCCCCCACGACTCCCTTCGATGCGCCGTCATCAACACGAGGGGGCCGTCCTCGGGGACCCCGTCCAGGACCTCCGCCCGGCCGAGGTTCCCGAGCGTCCAAAGCAGCGCGTCGATGACGGTATTGCCCGTCACGAAGATTCGGTCCTCGGACACCCCCTCGCGCCTCAGGTTCTCCGCATCCCCCGGGGTCGGCGCGAAGAAAAGGGAGGCCAGCCGGTCGACGAGCACCCGATTGGCCTCCTCCGGGAAGGGAATGGCCATGTTGTGGCTGCGCAGCCCCGCCTCGACATGCCCGACCGGGACACCGCGATAGAAGCCCGCCAGGGCGGCCCCGAACGTCGTCGTCGTGTCCCCGTGCACCAGCAGCATGTCCTGCGGGCTCCCGTCCAGGAAGGCGCCGACCCCCAGCAGAACGGCCGAGGTCACGTGGTCGAGGGTCTGACGTTCCCTCATGACGTTCAGGTTGACGTCCACCGCAATCCGGAAATGGGCCAGAGCCTGCTGCAGCATATCGGCGTGCTGCCCGCTGGCCAGGACCGTCACGGCAAAGCGCCCATCCTCCTTCAGCAGCCGCACGAGCGGCGCCATCTTGATGGCCTCCGGCCGGGTCCCGACGACACAGGCTATCCTATGCATGAAGCACCCCCGCCTCCTCCATTCGCCGTTGTCCATATCTTCCAGAGTTCATGTCTTCCAATTTACGTCATGTCTTCCATGGGAAGTCATCAGGAAAGGCGCGCGCAGACCATAAGCCCCCCCGCCAAGGACGCCGCCTGCATCAGCACCAGGCAGACGACGGCCCAGAGAGGAGAGCCCGTAAGCCCCATCAGACGGTGGTGCAGGTGGCCCTTGTCGGGATAGAACGGAGACCGGCCCATCAGGATACGCCGGCTGAAGGCGATCATCGTGTCCAGCACGGGCATTCCGCCGAACAGCAGAAGCAGCAGGACCAGCTCGTTCAGCCCGACACCCCGAAGCGTCGGGGCCGCGGCGGCCAGAAAATGGGCGGAGAAGAGATAGCCCAACAGGGTGCTGCCCCCATCCCCCAGAAAGGTCCGGGCACGGGGAAAGTTCCAGCACAGAACCCCCAGCGCCGCCGCCGCCATGACCACCCCGGCGGGGGCGGCCCCCAGAAAGGCCAGCCCCGTCGACGAGGCGATGAAGAGGGAGAGGCACAACCCGTTGACCCCATCGATCAGATTATAGGCGCTCGTGACCCCCGCAATCCAGACGGCGCACGTCACGGCTGTCAGAGGGGGCAGCCCCAGCGGCAGGACCGCCAGAGCCGAGCTCAGGAGATGGAGTCCCAGCCTCAGGAACGGGCTCAGAGAGCGCATGTCGTCGATATAGCCGATGAGAAAGACGATCGTGGCCCCAAGCGCGGTGAAACGCACGTAGGGCACTTCCGCCACCGCATAGAGCGCCCACAGGAGATACCCCGTCCAGAGCACCAGCCCGGCGCCGCGGGGCATCTGGCCCGTGTGGATCTTTCGGGCATCGGGCAGGTCGAGAATCCGGTAGCTGCGAGCCAGGCAAATGGAGAGCGGCGTAACCAGGCCACCCCAGAAAAAGCCCCCGAGCCCCAGCAAAAAAAGTCCGGCATCGATCAAGGAGGGCAACCCCCTACTTGGTCCCGTACAGGCGGTCCCCCGCGTCGCCGAGCCCTGGGACGATATAGCCGTGGTCGTTCAGGTGGCTGTCCAGGGCCGCGATGAAGATATCGGCCTCCGGGTGCTCCCTGTGGACACGTTCGATCCCCTCGGGAGCGGCTATGAGGCACACCAGGGACACCTTCTGTCCGCCTCGCTGTTTCACGAGGGAGATAGCCGCCGCAGCGGACCCCCCCGTCGCCAGCATGGGGTCGAGGACAAATATCTCACGCTCCTCGATGTCCTGCGGCAGCTTGCAGTAGTATTCCACCGGGCTCAGCGTCTTGGGGTCCCTGTAGAGGCCGATGTGCCCCACCTTGGCGTTGGGGACCAACTGGAGAATGCCGTCCACCATGCCGAGGCCGGCCCTCAGGACGGGGACGATGGCCAGCTTCTTGCCCTCCAGGGTCCGCGCCCTCGTCACCGCCAGGGGCGTCTCGACCTCGACATCGGTCAGGGGAAGGTTGCGGGTGATCTCGTAGACCATCAGCCCGGCGATCTCCTGCAGCAGCTCGCGGAACTCCTTGACGCTGGTGTCCCTGCTTCGGATGATGCCCACCTTGTGCTGGACAAGGGGGTGATTGAACACGACCACGCGGCCGCCGGAGGAGAGCCCGGTGCAGAAGTCCGCAACTTCTCCCGCAGCGATCTTGTTGATGCGCGCAAGGTGACGCCCTCCCTCGAATGGGGTCTCCAGCCACGCGTCCAGAATGGCGAAGGCCTGCTTGGGTTCCAGGACCCTCCCCCCCAGGGCGAGCATGTTGATGTTGTTGTGGGCCCTCGCCATACGCGCACTCTCGACATCGTTGCAGGCCGCGGCCCGTATGCCCTTTATCTTGTTCGCCGCTATGGCCATGCCGATCCCCGTCCCGCAGAAAAGCACCCCGCAGTCGGCCTCTCCCTCCGAGACGGCCCTGGCCGTCTCGAACGCGATATCGGGATAGTCCACCCGTTCCTCCGAATAGCTCCCGAAGTCCTGCAGCCGAACCTCCGGGCGCAGCACAAGGTGGTCCATCGCCATGAGCTTCAGGATGTAGCCGGCATGGTCGCATCCAACGGCAATTTTCATTCCCCAACACCTCCATTGATATCTTAACAATGATAACACTACCTCAAGCCGCGGGGAGCGTCAAACCCGCAATTTTACTTTTCGGCATCAAGGAGAATAGCACACGGAGAGCAGGGATATTTCCCAAAAAATTCCCTCCCCACACCCGTTTCAGGGCGGAAGGGAGGGACGCTCAGCAGGCATAAAGAAAAACATCGGGCAACTCCAGGCGGAAACTCAGCCCGACTTCTCATTTTCAGGAGAGGACGACCAGGACGTCCCCCGTGTTGACGGACTCCCCACCCCGCACCCGAACCTCCGCAACCGTACCGTCGGCGGGGGCGAAGATCTCGTTCTCCATCTTCATGGCCTCGAGGAGCAGAACGAGGTCGCCGGCCTTGACAACGCTGCCGACCGAGACCTTGACGTCGAGTACCTTGCCCGGCATGGGCGCGGCGATGGCCGAGCCCCCGGCGGAGATCGGAGCCGCAGCTTTCGGCGCGGCAGGGGCCTCAGGTGCGGATACGGGAGCGGCAGCTGCCACAGCCGGTGCGGGAGCTGCCGCCGGAGCAGCGGACGCACCCACAGGCGCGGCCCCCGTGCCCAAATCCTCCACCTCGACGACATACGCGGTACCGTCCACGACAACCCTATATTTGTTCACTATCGACACATCCCCTTTCCCAAAATGACGCGCTCGGGACGAGCGCAAAAGACGACTTCAGGAAGTGCTGATTGAATATCGGCACTTCCTTCACTTCCATGGACGGTTCAGACGATTTCCGACCCCTTCGATCAGGGCGGCGGTCCTCCAGATACGGGTCCAGCGGGAGGGCCGTTCCGCCCCCTCCTCCGGGACGACGGAGAGCACCTGCCCCCGGCCTCCCGTCGCAGCAAGAATAGCCGCCGTAATGGCCGCGACGACCTTTCGGTCGACCCCGGCGGCTCGAGGCGCCGGGGCGACGGGCGCCAACGGAGCGGGGTCGCCCTCGGGGGGCGCAGGGGAGGCGGAAGCGGCGGCCGGCCCGGCGCCCTCCCCGGCAAAGATTTTGATGGCGTAAATCACCGCCGTGAGCCCCGCAAGGACGGCGAAGACGATGGTGAAGGCCGTGATGCTGACGGTGATGGATCCGGAAACCCCTTCGAAGGCAGCCGGGGCCGTAGAGGGATTCATGGTTCTCCTCCTCAGTGCGGGATGACGCCGTGCTTCTTGCTCGGGCGTCCGACCCGCTTGCTCTCCATGCCGTTCAGGGCGAGCCAGAGCTCCCTGCGCGTCTCCTCCGGCATGATGACCCGATCCACCAGGCCCCTCTCCGCCGCCACGTAGGGGGTCGCGAAGGCCTTGCGGTACTCCTCTATCTTCTCGAGGCGGGCCGAGGCAGGATCAGAGGACGCCTCGATCTCCTTCTTGAAGACGATGTTCGCCGCGCCCTCGGCCCCCATGACGGCGATCTCGGCCTGAGGCCAGGCCAGGACCATGTCGGCCCCCAGCGATTTGCTGCTCATGGCCAGGTAGGCCCCCCCGTAGGCCTTGCGAAGGATGACGGTGACGAGGGGGACCGTGGCCTCGCTGTAGGCGTAGAGGAGCTTGGCCCCGTGCCGGATGATGCCGTTGTGCTCCTGGGTGACGCCGGGCAGGTAGCCGGGGACGTCCACGAAGGTCACGATCGGCAGGTTGAAGGCGTCGCAGTGGCGGATGAAGCGGCTGGCCTTGTCCGAGGCATTGATGTCGAGACAGCCCGCCATGACCTTGGCCTGATTGGCGATGATCCCGATGGCCCGTCCTCCGATGCGGCCGTAGCCCGTCAGGATGTTCTGGGCCCAGCCCGCCTGGACCTCGGTGAACTCCCCGTCGTCCAGAACGCGCGAAAGCACGTCCCTCACGTCGTACCCCTTGTTGGGGTTCGTCGGAACCACGCCGCGCAGCTCCGGGTCGGCACGCTCCACGCTGTCCGACGTCTCCCTGAAGGGCGCATCCTCCAGGTTGTTCAGGGGCAGGTAGGAGAGCACCTTGCAAATCTGCGCGAAGCACTCCTCCTCCGAGGCGGCCATGAAATGGGCGTTGCCGCTCTTCGTGTTGTGCGTGACCGCGCCGCCCAGCTCCTCGCTCGTCACCTCCTCGCCGGTAACGGCCTTGATGACGGCAGGGCCCGTGATGTGCATGACGCCCGTCTTGTCCACCATGAAGATGAAGTCCGTGAGGGCGGGACTGTAGACCGCACCGCCCGCCGTGGGCCCCATGATGACGGAGAACTGGGGGATCACCCCGCTGGCGAGGGTGTTGCGGTAAAAGATCTTGCCGTAGCCGTTCAGGGCGTCGATGGCCTCCTGGATACGGGCGCCGCCGGAATCGTTGAGGCCGATGACCGGGCAGCCCATCTCCATCGCCAGGTCCATCACCTTGCAGATCTTGTCGGCATGCTTCTCGCCGAGCGACCCCCCCAGGACGGTGAAGTCCTGACTGAAGACGAAGACCTTTCGGCCGTCGATGGTTCCCCAGCCGGTGACGACTCCGTCTCCCAGGGGTTTGTTCTTGTCCAGGCCGAAGTTGACGCAGCGGTGCGTCACATACTCGTCTATCTCCACGAAGGACCCCGGATCCAGGAGCCGACCGATCCTCTCCCGGGCCGTCCCCTTTCCCTTGGCCCTCTGCTTGGCGATGGCCTTCTCCCCGCCGCCGGCGAGAGCGGATACGCGTTTCTCATTGAGCTCCTCACAAAGCTCCTCGATGGTTCGGAATCCCATATCCGACACGTTCCTCCTTAACAGATAAGTCCACTAAGTCCACGAAGATCGTCGCGGGCATTCGAATTTCATACTTCAAAAAACGAAAGACTGCGTAAATTTCGTACACGCGCCAGAGCATAGCACATCTCCACGATTATGGACCGTGGGAAATGACGATACTCCAGGTGCTTTCGTGCTCAGGGGTTCCCCGCCAGCTCCGTCCCACCGTTCACCGCGGCATCGGCGCCGGGCGCCGCGGGCTCGGACTGAGCGGAGGCCTGCACCTCGGGGGGCGGCAGGAGGAAGTCCTCCCGCCCCGCGGCAAGCAGGGGAAGGCTGAGCATCATGTCCTTGCCGAAGCCGGGCGTCAACCTCAGCTCGATCGTCCGCTCCACGTTGCCTCCCATGGAATCCAGCACCTCCACCCTGAGGGAGAACGAGGGCCCCACCGCCTTGACGACGTCCCGGTCCCGGGCGAGGAGCTCCACGGGGTCGCCTCCGTTCACGCTGACGTTGACCTGCTCCATCGCCCTGAAGGTCTTTCCGTCCGCCTCGATCGTCTTGTTGTCCAGAAAGATCTGATGCTCCCTTCCCACGTAGAAGAGTGCCACCCCCAGGGCCAGCAGGGCCGCAAGGACGATCGTCCGCTGCAGGACGCGCATCACGCTCCCTCCTTTCCAGCCGCCGCGGGACCGCGCAGACCCCGCCGGGCCTCGGCCCGATCCCGGTTGCGTTTCCAGGCGTGCAGTACCAGAGCAATGGCGATGATGCCGTAGGAGACGAACACGCGGAAGTACTCCCCTATCTGTGCCTGGCCCATGAGGTTCTTGCCCGCCATGGGGGCGACGATGAACATCAGGTGAAAGAGCACCACCCCGACGAAGACGTTGGCGATGCTTGCACGTGAGACGCTGGCGCCTCCGATGAGGAGCGCCGCGATCGAGAACATGCCGGCCTGGTCGTGGCTGTTGTAGGTGTTCAGGGTCCCCATGTTCTGCAAAAAGATTATCTGTCCGTAACAGGCCAGCACCGTGGAGATGACGATGGCGATGACGCGGGTGCGGTTGACCGCTATCCCCGCGGAGTCGGCGACGGCCATGTCCTGCCCGATGGCGCGCATGTCCTGCCCCAGCTTGGTCCTGCGGAACCAGACGATGAAGACGCAGAAGGCCGCGATGAGCAGGAGGGTCGCCACGGGCACCTTGACCGTCCCGGAGAAGAACGGCAGCTGGAAGGAGAACGGAATCAGGTTGTCCAGCACGCCTCGGATCCCCAGCAGGCTCACGGCGTTTCGGATGCCGTAACCGCGGGAGAGCACCAGCGTCGGGTTGCCGATCGGGATGACCCAGCCCATGAAGTAGAGGACGAAGAGCTGATAAAGGCCGTTGATGAAGAAGCCCAGGATGTAGGAGGTCACCATCTCCTGTCCCTTGGCGCGGTTCAGGACGTGCCCGCAGAGCAGGCCCAGCAGCACGGCGATGGGCGTCCCGATCATCATGGACAGCACGACGCCGGGGATGCCCACAATAGCCCAGTCCAGGACGAGGATCAGCCCGATCTGGCCCGCCATGGCTCCGAGCACCATACCGAAGTTCAGCCCCATGCCCGCCATGATGGGGATCAGGAGGGAGAGGATCAGGAAGGAATTGCGGCCTATGCGGATCAGCAGCTCCTGGATCAGGTGCCCCGCCGAGAAGCCGGATAGGGGGATGGCCGCGGCCGATATCGAGATAAAGATGATGGGGACCGCGTTGTTGGCCACCCACCTCAGGATGTTGCGCACAAAACCGCTCATCGTCTCACCCTCACCTTTCTCGTCAGGGCGTAGAGGATCATCCCGTTGCTCACGATGATGCGGATGACCTCCGACATGTCCGTCTGCAGCACGCTGTTGATGACGGAGGGAGTCATGGTTAGGATGCCCTGGAAGAGGAAGGTCCCGACTACGACGTTGAGGATCGAGGCCTTATTGACCGAGGCCCCGCCCAGCAGGACGGCCGCTACAGCGGGAAGCGCCATGTAGAAGGGACCCATGTACAGCTGAATGAAACCGAAGCTCTGTTCGTAGACCAGGATGCCAAATGCCCCCAGCATCGTGGAGAGGACGACCGAGACGGTCCTCATGCGGTCCACGTTCACGCCCGAGGCACGGGCGAACTCGGGGTTGGACCCCACGGCCGTCATGGCCGTCCCCGTCTTGCTCTTCATGAAGAGCCACACCAGGAAGCTCATCAGGCCGAAGAAGAGGAACATCCCCGTCGGGACGAAGAGGTGCCCCACCCGGAAGGAGAGGAGGTCGCTCAGGACGTGTATCCAATAGTCGCCGACGCTGATGGTGGTGCGCAGCCCCGCCCCTCCGTACCCCCAGATCATCGTGGGATTCTTGTAGGGCAGCAGCAGCCAGGCGATGCACATGAAGGCCACGGACGAGAAGCCGACGTAGGTGGCGATCATCATCTCGTCCCCCTTGACGCGGTTCAACAGCTTGCCGTAGAAGAAGCCCAGCACCGCCGCGATGGGCATGGAGAGCAGCATCGCGGACAGGAAGCCCAGGGAACCGCGGATATCGAGCTCAATGGACAGGGTGGCCCCCAGGAGCCCGGCGATGATGCCCAGAGGAAGACCGAAGTTCAGGCCACATCCGGACTGCACCATCGGGATCATGGCGAGGACCATCACGCCGTTCATGCCGAAGCGCACCAGCGTGTCGGACAGCGACGTGTCTATCCGCACACCGACGAACGGGGCCGCGACGAAGAGCCCCAAAAGGAAAAGCCCGATGATGATCCTCGGCCAGCCGGCCTTATCGATAAAATTTCCGATCATGGATATCTCCCTCCACTCCTACCCCATCATCAGGAGGCCGAACTCCTCGGCCGGACTTGCGGCGGGCAGCACGCCCGCGATGCGCCCTTCGCCCACGATGGCGATGCGGTCACAGATGGAGCGCAGCTCCTCGAGCTCCGAGGAGGTGACAATGATCGTCGTTCCGTGTTCCTCGTTGTGCCGCCTCAAAGTGTCGAGCACCAGGGCCTTGGCCCCGATGTCGATGCCCCGCGTGGGCTCGCACACGAGCAGGACCTCGGGTTGGAGCGCGAAGGCCTTGGCCAGACAGACCTTCTGCTGATTTCCCCCGGAGAGCTCCGCGGCCCTCTGCCCCGGGCCCGTGCACTTGATCTCCAGGGCCTCGATATACTGCTCGGCCTCCCGGCTGATGGCCCGGTCGTCCCGAAGCCGAATTCCCAGCAGCGGAATCTTCTTCAAAAAGCGATTCTGCACCTGCATGGCGGTGAAGGTGATGTTCCAATCGATGCGCTCGTCCAGGAGCAGGCCCACACCGCGGCGGTCCTCCGAGACGAAGGCCATGCGGCTGTCCAGGGCCTTTCGGGGCGTGTTCAGCGGGATGGGCTTCCCAAAAAGCCTGACGTCCCCGCCCGAGGGGTAGAGCCCCATGACTCCGTTGGGGATCCCCAGCTTGCCGTGCCCGGCCAGGCCGCCGATGCCGAAGATCTCGCCCTTGCGCACCTCGAAGGAGACGTCGCGGACGGTCTCCCCCGGCATATCGACCCAGAGGTGTTCCACGGCCAAAGCAACGGAATCCGATTGGATCCGTTCACGCCTTCCCCCTCCGTGTTCCTCCACATGGCGCCCCACCATCCAGGAGGCGATATCCCGGACCGAGGCGCTCCCGGCGTCTGCCTCACGGATCACCTCCCCGTCCCTGAGGACGACGATGCGGTCGCACAGCTCCTTGACCTCGTGCAGGCGGTGCGAGATGAAGATAATCCCGATACCGTCCTCGGCCAGTTTCTTCAGCGCCGCAAGGAGGATCTGAGCCTCGGTCTCCGTCAGGACGGCCGTGGGCTCGTCCAGGAAGAGAAGGCGGGTCTGTTTGCGATCGATCTCCCGGGCTATCTCGATAAACTGCTTGTATCCCACCGGCATCTCCGCAACAACCGTGTCCACCCCGATCTCCACCCCCAGGGTCCGGATGGCCCTGCCGGCCCGTTCCCGCATCGCACTCCGGTTCAAGGTGGACATGCGGTCGCTGAAGATGTGCTCCAGCAGGGACTTGTTGAGCACCTCGCGGTTGAGCAGAATATTTTCCGCCGCCGTAAAGCCGGGGATGAGGGAAAACTCCTGATGCACCATGCCGATGCCGGCCTCGAGCGCCTGAAACGGAGAGGAGAACCGGACGGGCACCCCGTCCATGCTGATCGTCCCCTCATAGCCGCCCGTATTCGCAATTACGGGCATTCCAAAAAGGATGTTCATGAGCGTAGACTTACCCGCGCCGTTCTCCCCCACCAGGCCCAGGATCTCGCCCGGCATCAGGGAGAAGTTGACGTTCGAGAGCACCCTGTTCCCGTAATATTCCTTCCCTATCCTCTCCAGCCTCAACAGGGGAGTATCGGACAACGCCATCACCTCTGATTTACGCAGAATATATTTACGCAAAATATAAAGGGGGAAAGTGCCTGGATGGGCACTCCCCCCGAGACACAAAAAACCGACGACGCCCCGTCCTTCGGGGCGCAGACCTCAAGGCGAAGACGACCGCACCTTATCGGGTGATCTTGAAGTACTTCTCCGGCACCTCGACGTCCGCCACGCCCAGGTACCCCTTGCCCAAAACATAGGTATCCTGGCGCACCATGACCATCTTCCTGCTGCGGACATCGGTCCCCGCATCCGTGTAATAGTTGGCGCTCCACTTGGCCCCGGGCGTGAATTCGTTGTAGCAGGCGACGAGATCCTTCAGGCTGTCCACCTTGGCCTTCTCCTCCACGACCCTCTTGCCGAACTCGGCCAGTGCCGCGGTGGTGGTGTAGCCGTAGGAAAACGCCCAGGTCCCCATGCGCCCCTTGCCCCCGGCCTTGTCGACCGCCTCCTCGACTTTCTTCAGGATCGCCGGCCAGTCGCCCTTCTCC
>CAJPSE010000021.1 GCA_905373185.1 uncultured Fretibacterium sp. | reverse complement strand
GATGTGGGCCACCCCATAACTGATATTCTTCTTTTCACGCTTTTTGCCCTTACGGACCGTTCTTTTGGCCACGCGCGTTTCGCCTCCTCCAAAAAATCGCTTCTATCGATTCGGCAGGCTCAAGCCTACTTGCCCGCCATCTTCTTATTGGCTACAGTACGCCGCGGCCCCTTGCGCGTCCTGGCGTTGGTCTTCGTCTTCTGGCCCCGGACGGGCAGCCCCTGCTTGTGCCGAAGTCCCCTGTAGCAGCCGATGTCGATCAGCCGCTTGATGTTCATCGAGACCTCGCGGCGCAGGTCGCCCTCCACCCGGTAGTGGTCCTCGATCTCGCGACGCAGCTTCTGCACGTCGGCCTCCGAGAGGTCCTTGACCCGGATATTGGGGTCGACGCCCGTGGCCGCCAGAATCTTCTTCGACGAAGGAAGGCCGATTCCAAAGATATAGGTCAACGCAATCTCAATGCGCTTCTCGCGCGGGATGTCCACACCTGAAATACGAGCCATTCCCTCTTACCTCCTTGCACCCTGACGCTGCTTGTGACGCGGGTTACGGCTACAGATTATCCGCACGACGCCGTTGCGCCGAATCACACGACAAAATTCACAGATCGGTTTGACCGACGGTTTCACCTTCATTGTCCCCACTCCTCAGCAAATCTTCAGGAAAGCGCCGGCCAGAACATACAAACGACCCCCAGCGCTTCCTTGCATTCAACTTCAACCCACAGGCCCCAGCATACAGGCTTCGGCCTGTGGGCTTCGCCTCCGCCCCATCCGAATCGAAACCTCCGACGGAGGGCAAAGGGTCGGACGCTCCCCATTTATTTATAGCGGTAAATGATCCTTCCCCTGGTGAGATCGTAAGGGGAGACCTCGACCAGGACCCTGTCCCCGGGAAGGATCCGGATGAAGTGCATTCGCATCTTGCCCGAGACGTGAGCCAGTAGCTTGTGTCCGTTCTCCAGCTCCACACGAAACATGGCGTTGGGAAGAGGCTCCGAGACAACGCCCTTCGCTTCGATAACTTCCTCTTTGTTTGCCATACGCTACCCTGCCTCTCCGTTCCGACTTCTTTCCTCGTTCAGCGCATCTCCATCGAGCGCATTCAGTATCTGACAAAAGCGCCCCCGGTCAATGTCCCTGCCCGACCGTACCCACTCGGCGACCTCCGCCGCAAAGAGCGACGTCGGCTGCACATGCTTCGGATTCTTCCTCTTCGGCCGCGACACGTTGAACCGGTCCGCGTCCGCCAGGGCCAATCTGTCCCCTTCCGGGAAACCAACCACCACATAGAGGTTTCCCCTGTCCTTGCCCCTTCTGGAGAGCACCACCTGCCCCAATCTGTAGGGTCCGAAGCGGGGGCCTAAGGACTTGTCCATGGAGTCAATATCTCCGGCCCATCGGCCGTCACGGCGATGGACCTCTCGAAATGCGCTGCATCGGAACCGTCGGCGGTAACGACCACCCAACCGTTCTCTCCGATCAGGACCTTCTCTCGCCCCGCCATGATCATGGGCTCTATCGCCAGGGTCATGCCGGGCTGGAGGGTCACCCCCCGACCGGAGCGCCCGAAGTTGGGGACCTGAGGCGCCTCATGAAGCTTCCTCCCCACGCCGTGCCCCGTAAAGTCCCGAACGATGCCGTACCCCAGCGGAACGACGTAAGACTCGACGGCATGCCCGATATCTCCAATAGTCCTGCCCGCGAGGGCCGTGGCGATGGCCCGGTTCAGGGATCCCTCCGTCACGTCGAGGAGCTTTCGACGTTCCGCGCTGATGGCCCCCACGGGAAAGGTACAGGCGGCGTCCCCGTAATAACCGTCCAGACAGGCCCCCACGTCCACGCTCAGGATGTCGCCCTCCTCCAGCCTGCGCCCGTCGCTAGGGAAACCGTGAACGATCTCCTCGTTGATCGAGGCACAAATGGTCCCTGGGAAGGGGCTCATGGAGGGCACGGGACGGTATCCCTTGAACGCGGGCGCCGCCCCGCAGGAGCGGATACGCTCCTCCGCCATGCGGTCCAGCTCTCCCGTGGAGACGCCCGGACGGACGGCCTCCCGCAGAAGATCCAGCACCTCCGCGACCAACTTGCCCGCCCGACGCATCAGGACGAGCTCCTCCTCCGATTTAAGGTGCACCATGTTGTCTCAGAATCGTCGCGATATCGCCGTAGGCCGCCTCCGGGGCCTGAGAGGCGTCCACCGCGCTCAGCAGTCCCTTGCTCCCATACCAGTCGATCAGCGGCTGGGTCTGGTCGTGAAAGACCTTCAATCGATTGCGGATCACGGACTCCTCGTCGTCGTCCCTCTGATAAAGCTCACCCTTGCAGGTCGGGCAACTGTGCCCGTCCCCATTCAGGGTCAGGAGGTTGAAGATCGCCCCGCAGGATCGGCAGGTCCGACGGTTGGAGAGCCGCCGAACCAGGGCCTCGTCCCCGATGTCGAAGAGGATGACCGCATCCAACACCTGCCCCCGCTCCGCAAGGAAGCTCTCGAGGAACTCCGCCTGGGCTATGGTGCGGGGGAAACCGTCCAGCAAGAAGCCCGCCTTCACGTCGGGCTCCAGAAGACGCCCCGACACCATCTTCAGGACGACCTCGTCGGGGACCAGGGCCCCCTTGTCCATATAACTGCGGGCAAGGAGACCGAGGGGCGTCTCCTCCTTCAAGTTTTTCCGAAAGATATCGCCGGTCGAGACGTGGGCACAGCCGAGACGCTCTTTCAAAAGGGCGGCCTGCGTCCCCTTTCCCGACCCCGGAGCACCTAAAAGGACCAATCTCACGGTGATTCGCCTCCTATGCCCCTACATGCGGAGCAGGCTGCCCGACTTTCCCCCGGACTTCCTGAGGATGCCGTCGTAATGGCGCATCAAAAGCTGGGCCTCGATCTGATGTACGGTGTCGAGTGCGACACCGACGACGATCAGGACCGCCGTGCCGCCGAAATAGAAGCTATTGATCCCCATGATGGAGGACATGAAGTTGGGGACCAGTGCGACGATCGCCAAAAAGACGGCCCCTCCCAGCGTGATGCGCTCCATCACCTTCGTGATGTAGTCCGCCGTAGGCTGACCGGGCCGGATGCCCAGGATGAACCCACCGTACTTCTTCATGTTGTTAGCGATATCCGTGGGATTGAAAACGACCGCCGTGTAGAAGTAAGCGAAGAAGATGATCAGCGCGACATAACAGATGATGTAAAACAGGCTGTTCGGCTCAAAAAGAGCTCTGACGAATCGTCCAACGGAGCCGTCTCCGAAAAATCCCGCCAGCACGGAGGGGAATACCAGAAGCGACTGGGCGAAGATGATGGGGATGACCCCGGATTGGTTGACCCTCAACGGGATGAACGTGCTCTGGCCGCCGTACACCTTGTTGCCCACCACGCGCTTGGCATACTGGACCGGCAGGCGCCGCTGCCCCTCCTGGAGCATGATGCATCCCGCGACGACGACGACCATGAGAACGAGTCCAAGCAGAAGCACCAGCAGGCTCAGCTGACTCACGCGAACCATCGTCCAGCTCTGCATCACCGCCTCGGGGACCCGGGCCACGATGCCCGCGAAGATCAGGAGGGAGATGCCGTTGCCGATGCCGTGATCCGACAGTTCCTCACCCATCCACATCACGGCGATGGACCCCGCCGTGAGCGTCGTCACGACCAAAAGCGCGCTGAAGAAACCGCCCAAGAATATCCCTCGGCTTCCCAGCCACGCCGTCATTCCCACGCCCTGTACCACGGCGAAGAGCACGGACCCATAGCGCGTCCACTGGACGATCTTCTTGCGCCCCTCGGTGTTGTCCTTCTGGAGCTTCTCCAGGTAGGGGAAGATGACGACCAGGAGCTGCATGACGATGCTCGAGTTGATGTAGGGCGCGACCCCTAGGGAGAAGATGCTGAAACGCTGCAAGGCCCCGCCGGAGAAGAGGTTCAGAAAATCCAACACCCCGCTGTTGTTGCCACCGAAGAGCTGAGCCATCGCCGCTGTATCGACGCCCGGCGTGGGGATATGGGCCCCAAGCCGGAAGACGAACAGGACGCCAAGGGTGAACAGGATCCGTCGTTTCAGGTCGGGCAGTCTGAAGGCGTCGCCGAAAGACCCGAGCACGTCAGATCACCTCGACCTTCCCGCCTGCCGCCTCGATCTTCGCACGCGCCCCGCCGCTGACCGCATCGACCTTCAGGGTCAAGGCCTTGGTGAGCTCCCCCTTCGCCAGGATCTTGACGGGCAGGGAGTTGGAATGGATCAGCCCCGCGTTCAGTAGCTCCCGGGCGGTAACCTCGCGCCCCGCCTCGAACTTATCGTTCAGGGAAGAAACGTTGACGATCTGGTACTCCCTGGCGAAGCGGGCGTTGTTGAAGCCGCGCTTGGGCACCCTGCGGGCCAGGGGCATCTGGCCGCCTTCGAACCCGGGGCGCACCCCGCCGCCCGTCCGGGCCTTATGTCCCTTGTGCCCCTTCCCCGCGGTCTTACCCGTCCCACTGGCGATTCCCTGCCCCAGGCGCTTGGCCGCTCTCCGGGACCCCGGAGCGGGGCTGAGATCGTGAATATTCATGTGCGTCCGCCTCCTCAGTTATCGCTCGTCCAGACGACCAAGTGCCTGACGTGCTCGATCATGCCGCGGATCTGAGGGGTATCCTCGTGTTCCACCGTCGACTGCAGCTTGTGAAATCCCAGAGCCTTGAGGGTCCGCTTCTGACGCTCCGCGAACCCGATGGCGCTCTTGACCCATTTGATCCTTATCTTAGCCATAGGAAACACCTCCTAATGGACCCGGGGCCGCCTAGTCCGCGGATGGGGCCGCGAGTTCCGGGGCCTTCTTCCCGCGCAGCTTGTAGATCTCCTCCGCGGTGCGGGTCTCCTTGATGGCCTTCAGGGTCGCCCAGGCCACGTTGATGGAATTGGAAGTACGACCCACGACCTTCGTGACGACATCCTTGACGCCGCCCAGCTCCATGATGGCGCGCACCACCCCTCCGGCGATGACTCCCGTTCCGGCGGGAGCGGGCTTCAGGAGGACCGCGGCGGCTCCGAAGTTGCCCGTGACGGGGTGGGGCATCGTGTCCCCCGCCCGGCGGATCTCCACGAGCTCCTTGCTCGCCTTGTCTATTCCCTTGCGCACAGCCTCGGATATCTCCTTGGCCTTGCCGATTCCCGCGCCGACATAGCGTTCGCCGTCCCCGACGACGACAAGCACGGCGAACTTGAAGCGCTTGCCGCCCTTGACGACCTTGCTCACGCGGTTGATGGCGACGACGCGCTCTTTCAGCTCCAGGGATTTAGCATCAATTCGCTTCTTGATCATGATCAGCCTGCTCTCCTCAAATATTCAGCCGAGGCCGATTTAGAACTTAAGGCCGGCCTCGCGGGCCGCATCGGCCAGGGCCTTGACCTTGCCATGGTACTGATGACCGCCGCGGTCGAAGACCACCGCCTCGATTCCCTTCGCCCTCGCCCGCTCCGCAGCCAGCTTGCCGACCGCCTTGGCGGCCTCGACGTTACAGGTCCCCTTGAGCCCTTCCCTGACGGATTTTTCCAGGCTGGAGGCCGCCGCCAAAGTATGCCCCAGGTCGTCGTCGATGATCTGGACGTAAACGTACTTCAGGCTGTGAAAGACGGCCATCCTCGGCTTCTCGGCCGTGCCCGCAAGCGTCCGGCGCAGCCTCTCATGCCGCACGACGCGCAAGTCGTTTCTGCTTCTCTTCTTCATTTCGAGTCCACCCTCGCCTACTTCGCGCCGGTCTTGCCGGCCTTGCGAACGATATGCTCGTCCTGGAAACGAATTCCCTTGCCGTGATAGGGCTCCGGCGGACGGTACTCCCGGATGAGGGCACAGGTCTGCCCCACCAGCTCCTTATCGATCCCCTTGACGACGAGTTTGATCGGGTTCTCCACGACGATCTCGATCCCCTGCGGAGGGGTGAACTCGACCGGATGGGAAAATCCCAGGTTCATGACGAGCTTCTTGCCCTGCAGCTGGGCCCTCCAGCCCACTCCGACTATTTCCATCGTCCTCTGGAATCCCTCGGTCACCCCGGTCACCATGTTGGCGATCAGGGCCCGGGTCATCCCGTGCCAGGCGCAGGTCTGCTTCTCGTCGTTCGAGCGGGACACCACGACCCTGCCATCCGAGACGTCTACCGTAATTCCGGGCATCAACGGGGTGTCCAGCTCCCCCTTCGTGCCCTTCACCACAACCTTATCCCCTTTAATCGTCACGCTCGTCCCCTTGGGGAGGACGATCGCCTTGCGTCCAATGCGAGACATCCGTAAAAGCCCCCCTTACCAAACGTAGCAGAGGACTTCTCCGCCCAGCCCCAACTTGGCGGCCTCGGACCCCGACTTCAGGCCCTGGGAGGTCGAGAGCACGGCCAACCCAAGCCCCCCCATGACGACGGGCAGCTTGTCCTTGCCTACGTAGATCCTTCGCCCCGGCTTGCTTATGCGGCGCAGCCCCTGAATCACGCGCTCGCGGTCGGGACCGTAGGAGAGGAAAATGCGAATGGAAGCATAGGGCTTCTTCGGGTCGGTGATCGTCTTGAAGTTCCTGATGTAGCCCTCTTCCTTGAGGATCCGGGCGATGGCCAGCTTCATCTTGCTGGCGGGAACATCCACGCTGTCGCTGTAAATCATGTTCGCGTTGCGCACCCTCGTGAGCATATCCGCGATGGGATCGTTAACGTACATTCCGTTGCCCCCCTAGGCTACCAGCTCGATTTGACGACGCCGGGTATTCTGCCCTCCCGGGCCAGCTTGCGGAAGCAGCAGCGGCACATGTCGAACATGCGTATATAGGCGTGCACCCTGCCGCACAGCGGGCAGCGGTTGTGCCGCCGCACCTCGAACTTCGGGGCCAGTGTCGCCTTGTGTCTCATAGCCTTCCTTGCCATTTCTTTGCCTTGCCCCCTGTCTAACGATTGTTGAAGGGCATCCCTATGCCCTTGAGGAGCGCATAGGCCTCCTCGTCGCTCGGAGCGCTGGTCACGATGGAGACGTTCATGCCCCGGGAACGGATAACCTTGTCGTAGCTGATCTCCGGGAAGATGAGCTGCTCGCGCAGCCCCAGGTTGTAGTTCCCGCGGCCGTCGAACCCGCGCTTCGAAACGCCCTGAAAGTCCTTGATGCTGGGCAGAGCCAGAGAGATCAGGCGGTCCAGGAACTCCCACATGCGTTCCCCCCGGAGGGTGACCGAACAGGCCACGGGCATTCCCTCGCGCACCTTGAACCCGGCAATGGACTTCTTCGCACGCTTGAGAAGGGGCTGCTGCCCCGTAATCGCGCGAAGCTCGGCAATAGCCGCATCCATGAACTTGATATCCAGTTTGGCGTCGCCCACCCCGATGTTCACCACGACCTTTTGGATCCTGGGTAGCTGCATCACGTTCCCGTACCCAAACTCCTTCTGCAGGGCGGAAGCGACCTCCGTCTTGTACTTCTCCAACATACGCGGCGTCATTTTCGTGTCCTCCCCATCAGGCCCTGTCGATGATCTCGCCGCACTTCTTGCAGACGCGGACCTTCTTACCGCTCTCCAGAAAGGAGGAGCCGACGCGCGTGGCCTTCCCGCACTGCGGGCAGACCAGCATCACCTTGGCGGCGTAAATGGGGGCCTCCTGTTTGACGATCCCCGCTTGAGGGCTCTTCTGGCTGGGCCTCATGTGGCGCGAGACCATATTCACGCCCTCGACGACGACCATATCGCGCGCCGGGAAGCGGCGCATGATCTTGCCCTCTTTGCCCTTGTCCTTTCCGGAGATCACATGGACCCGGTCGTTTTTCCTGAGTCTTACCGACATAATTCCACGCCTCCTAAACCACTTCGGGCGCGAGGGAGAGGATGCGCATGTACTTCTTCGCGCGCAGCTCCCGGCCCACGGGACCAAAGATGCGCGTCCCCTTCGGCTCCCCGTTGTTGTCGATGATCACGGCGGCGTTGTCGTCGAAACGGACGTAAGAACCGTCGCGGCGGCGAACTTCCTTCCTGGTGCGGACGATCACGGCCTTGACCACGGACCCCTTGGCGATGTTGCTGTTGGGGATGGCCTCCCTGACCGAGGCGACGATGACGTCGCCGATCGTGCCCCACTTACGCCGACTCCCGCCCATGACCTGGATACAGAAAAGCTTCCGGGCTCCGGAGTTGTCAGCAACGTTCAATACTGTCGTCAACTGAATCATGGCTTACTCCTTCCCGGGCGTATCAGAATCAAAGACAGGGGCGCGCCGCATCACTTCAATGAGCTCCCACCTCTTGGTCTTGCTCAGAGGACGCGTCTCACGGATTCGCACCTGGTCTCCGATACGGCAGGTGTTCTCCTCGTCGTGAGCCACGTACTTCTTGGCCCTCTGGATGCGCTTCCCGTAAAGGGGGTGCTCCGCAAGACGGGAGACCCTGACGACCACCGTCTTGTCCATCTTGTTGCTGACCACTATTCCCACCCGGACCTTACGGTGAGAGAGCCCCGTCTCCATATGTGCCTCCATATGCGCCTCCATGAGACGACCTACCTCCTGGCCGCAGAGCCCTCCGCCGCACGACTCTTCTCGCCTGCGACGGTCAGCACTCTGGCTATGATCTTTCGGACATCCCGGATGCGGCTCGTGTTCTTGAGTTGTCCGACTGCGTTCTGAAAACGAAGGTTGAACAGTTCCTCTTTATAGCGGCGGTACTGCTCCTGGAGCTCCTCCAGGTTCAGTTCCCGAAGTTTCGTCGCATCCATCAGTCTTCACCACCCATGCCTTCTCTCGACACCATGCGCACCTTGATCGGCAGTTTGTGGGAGGCCGTCCGGAAAGCCATCTCGGCGAGATCCTGAGGGATCCCAGCAAACTCGAACAGGACGCGGCCCCGCTTGACGGCGGCAACCCAGAACTCGGGCGCGCCCTTTCCCTTTCCCATACGGGTCTCCAAGGGCTTCTTCGTGTAAGGACGGTCCGGGAAGACACGGATCCAGATCTTTCCGCCCTTCTTCATCTTTCTGGATATCGCCACGCGGGTAGCCTCAATCTGGCGTGCCGTGATCCAGGCGTTTTCAAGGGCCTGAATTCCCCAATCCCCGAACGCTACCGTCGTGGCGCCCTTGGAGATGCCCCGAAGGGGGGACCTGTGGGATTTTCGGTATTTTACCCTGCTGGGCATAAGCATGACGAACTACCCCCTTGCCCTTTCACGGCGGCCGCTCCGAGGCGCCACAGGGCGCTCGTTTTCACGGTCGCGGTAAATCCAGATCTTGCAGCCGATCACTCCATACATCGTGTTGGCCTCGGCAAAGCCGTAATCGATATCGGCCCGAATCGTCGAGAGGGGAAGACGACCCTCGTTGTACCACTCGGTACGGGCTATTTCCGCGCCCCCAAGGCGTCCGGCTACCTGGGCCTTTATACCCAGCGCTCCCGCCTTCGTCGCGCGGAAGATCGCCTGCTTCATGGCCCGGCGGAAGGAGACGCGGCGCTCGAGCGCAGAGGCGATGCTCTCGGCAACCAGCTGGGCGACGACGTCGGGGTTCTTGATCTCCTGGACGTTGACCATCACCTTGCCACCGGTCAAGGCCTGGAGCTCGTCCTTGATCGTCTGGATCTCCGCCCCGCCGCGGCCGATAACCACTCCAGGCCGGGCGGTCCAAATCGTGAAGCGTATAACGTGCCCCACGCGCTCTATCTCCACTCGAGAGATGGAGGCGCCCTCCCACTTCTTCAACACCCACTCACGAAGCCTGAGGTCCTCGTGCAGCTTCTTCGCATACTCCTTACGGCCGGCGTACCACTTGGACTCCCAGTCCGTCGCGACCCCAAGCCTGTATCCTACGGGATGAACCTTCTGTCCCACGAAAACACCCTCCTAACGTTCCGAAACCGTAACGGTCACATGGGATGTGCGGTGCACATAAGGATGGGCTCTGCCCATGGAGGCGGGACGAAAGCGCTTCATCGAGGGCCCCTGATCCGCAAAGGCCGTGACGACTTGCAGCTTGTCCGTATCCATCCCGTAATTGTGCTCGGCGTTCGCCACGGCGCTCTGCAGGACCTTGTAGACGATCCGCGCGGCCTTCTGAGGGCTGAAGCGTAGAATCGTCAGGGCCTCGCCGGCGTCCTTGCCCCGAATGAGGGCCAAGACCTGCCGCACCTTCATCGGGGAGATCCTGACCTGGCGTGCCATGGCCTTGGCTGTCGATTTCTCCATAGCGGCTCCCCTACCTTCCCTTCGTGGAGCGTTCCTGCCCCGCATGATGCCCGAACTTGCGCGTTGGGGCAAACTCCCCCAGCTTGTGCCCGACCATGTTCTCGCTAACGTAGACCGGCAGGTGCATCCGCCCGTTGTGGACGGCAATCGTGTGCCCGATCATCTGCGGGACGACGGTGGAACGACGGGACCAGGTCTTCAGGACCTTCTTGTTTCCCGATATGTTCATCTCTTCTATCTTGGCCAGGAGCCTCTGCTCGATGAAAGGCCCCTTTTTGGCGGAACGAGCCATCCTAAAAGTCCCTCCTCACGTCTACTTATCGTAACGGCGGCGAACGATCAGCCTGTCGGAAGGCTTGCGCTTGCGCGTACGATACCCCTTAGCCGGCGTGCCCCACGGAGAAACAGGATGCTTGTTGCTCTTGCTCTTTCCCTCGCCGCCGCCCATTGGGTGGTCCACCGGGTTCATCACCATGCCGCGCACGCGGGACCGGCGGCCGCTCCAACGGGTCTTTCCCGCCTTGCCCAGGGAGATGTTCTCGTAATCCTCGTTCCCCACCTGCCCCACCGTAGCCATGCACTCGAGGAGAATCAAACGAAGCTCGCCGCTGGGCATGCGGATGAAGGCGTACTTGCCCTCCTTCGCCATCAGCTGGGCCGACGTCCCCGCCGCACGCACCAGCTTGGCGCCCCGCCCCGGCTCGAGCTCGAGGTTATGGACGATCGTTCCCACCGGGATGTCCTTCAGCTTCAGGGCGTTGCCCGGGGTGATGTCGGCCTCGGGACCGGAATGGATCGTATCCCCGACCTTCAGCCCCTTAGGAAGCAAAATGTAACGCTTCTCGCCGTCGACATAGTGGATCAGCGCGATGCGGGCGTTCCGGTTAGGGTCGTACTCAACCGTGGCCACCTTGCCGGGGACCCCGATCTTGTCGCGGCGGAAGTCGATGATGCGGTAGGTCCGCCTGTGCCCCCCGCCGATATGACGCATCGTGATGCGGCCGGTGTTGTTGCGCCCGCCGCTCTTGCGCAGCTCGGTGGTAAGGGAGCGCTCGGGCTTGTTGGCCGTAATGTCCTCGCGTCCCTGGATGGACATCTGCCGGCGGCCCGGGGTATAAGGTTTGAACTGTTTGATCGACATCTTCATCTACCTCTTTCTGGGCTGCCCCACATCAAACCGAGGCACCCTCGAAGAACTCGATGCGTTGCCCCTCCGGCAGTGCCACAATCGCTTTCTTCCAGGACCGGGTCTTCCCCACAAAGGCGCCCATACGCTTGGGCTTGCCCTTGACGTTGATCGTGTTGACACTCAGCACCTTCACCTTGAAGATCTGTTCGACCGCTTGTCGAATCTGGATCTTGTTGGCGTCCTTGTGGACCTCGAAGGTGTACTTGTTGTGCCCCATGAGGGAGCTGCTCTTCTCGGTGACGATCGGCCGGATAACAATGTCGTGAGCGACCAGATTCATCTCGCATACACCTCCTCGAGCCGGGCGACGACCTCGGGGGTCACGACCAGCGTCCTGGAGTTCAGAAGATCGTAGACGTTGATGCTGGCGATGTTAAGAAATTTGGCCCCCGGAATGTTGCGAACCGAGCGCATGACGTTGTCCCCGCCCTCATGGTAGACCACGAGAACCTTCTGCGCCCCGATGGCGTCCATGAAGCCCTTCATGGCCTTCGTGGAGGGCTTGTCCATCTCCATTCCCCTCACCACGGTCATCAGCTCGTCACGGACCTTGACCGAAAGCGCGCTCTTCATGGCCAGCCGGCGCACCTTTTTGTTGACCTTCTGGTGGTAGTCCCTCGGCTTCGGGCCATGGGCCACACCGCCGTGAACCCAGATGGGGGAACGTGTGCTTCCCTGGCGGGCGCGCCCCGTGTGCTTCTGCTTCCAGGGTTTTTTTCCGCCGCCGCTGACCTCTCCGCGGGTCTTCGTGGAGTGCGTGCCCTGGCGGCAATTAGCCAGATGGGCCACCACGACCTGATGCATGGCCGGGACGTGCAGCGGCGCGTCGAACACGACGTTGGAGAGCTCCATCTCCCCGGCGTCCTGGCCGTTGAAATCCACAATTTTAACTACAGGCATAATCCTTGTACCCTCCTTCCCTATCGCTTACTTCTTTTTGTAGAGGGTGACCAGGCTGTTCTTGGCACCCGGCACGGCCCCCTTGACAAGGAGGAGGTTGTTCTCCGGATCGACGGCCATGATCGTGAGGTTCTTGACCGTCACCTTTTCGCTGCCCATATGTCCCGGCATCCGTTTGCCCGGGAAGATACGGCCCGGGTAGGAGATGGCGCCGCTGGAACCGCCATGCCGATGCATGACCGACGTGCCGTGGCTGAACTGCTGGCCGCCGAAGTGATAGCGCTTCATGACCCCGGCAAACCCCTTGCCCTTGCTGACGCCCCTGACGTCCACCTTCTCGCCCGTCTCAAACAGATCCACCCTGATCTCCTGCCCAATCTCATACCCGTCCGCCGTCTCGAGACGAAACTCGCGCAGCGTCCGCCTGGGCTCGAGCTTGTGTTTGTCGAAAAGACCTTTTAGGGGTTTGGACAGCTTATGCGGCTTGATCGCCCCAAAGCCGAGAAGAACGGCAGAGTATCCGTTCTGTTCGGGGGTCCGGACGGCAACGACGGGGCACGGTCCCGCCGCGATCACCGTAACCGCCACGGCCTGTCCCTGCTCGTCGAAGATCTGAGCCATGCCAACCTTCTTCCCCAGTATCCCTATACCCATTGTTATATATTCTCCTTTCAGCTCCAGCGCTTCCCTTATTCCAATTCCTAACCGTTCGTATACTGCGTTTAAGCAGGTGACCAGCTCTTCGGGGTCGTCAGACCCCGAATGCTGTGTCAATCGCTTACGTCGAAGCGAAACCCAATGGCTTCGCCTTCGACGCGAATAGGCGCCGCCTAGAAAGACACTAAGTGATTCGCACAACTCTTCCCTTGCTCGCTGCTCGCCGTCTACGAACGATTTGAAATTGGAATTACTCCATACCCCCTTAAGGGGCTAGAGCTTGATCTGGATATCGACTCCAGAGGAAAGATTGAGCTGCATCAACGCATCCATGGTCTTCTGCGTCGGCTCGACGATATCGATTAGACGCTTGTGCGTCCTCATCTCAAACTGCTCCCGCGCGTCCTTGTCCTTGTGAGGCGACTTCAGGATCGTCACCTTGCTGATCTCGGTGGGGAGGGGAATGGGGCCGGAAACCCTGGCCCCCGTGCTCTCCGCCGTCTCCGCAATCTGGGCTGCGGACGTGTCGAGAACCCTGTGGTCAAACGCCTTCAGGCGGATACGGATTCTTTTAGCCACTGCCGTGTCCCTCTACGCCCTACTCGAGGATCTTGGTGACGACGCCGGCGCCCACCGTATGGCCGCCCTCGCGG
>CAJPSE010000020.1 GCA_905373185.1 uncultured Fretibacterium sp. | reverse complement strand
ACGAGGATCGGGAGGGGCTGGCCTTCGTGGGAAGGGCCGGCCAGCTCCTCACCCAGATCCTCACCGCGGCGGGGATAGACCGGGAGTCGGTCTTCATCACCAACGTGGTGAAGTGCCGTCCTCCGAACAACCGGGTGCCTACCCAGGAGGAGATGATACGGTGCGGGGATTTTCTGGAGGCGCAGCTCCTCCTGATCCGGCCCCGCATTCTCGTGTGCCTCGGCAATACGCCGATGCGCTGGATACTCAAGACCTCCGGAGGGATAACCGCCCTTCGCGGGCGCTGGTTCGAATGGCGGGGGATCGAGGTCATGCCCATGTTCCACCCCAGCTACCTTCTGCGCAACGACTCCCGGCAGAAGGGCAGTCCGAAGGACCTCACGTGGCAGGACGTCCGGAAGCTGAAGGCCCGCTTGGACGAGATAAGGCTGGACGAGACAAGGAAGGAGAACGCCGAGCAACCATGAAAACGGAGTCGAAATCGGCGCCGAAGACGGTGCCCGATCATCTGGCAATCATCCTCGACGGAAACGGAAGGTGGGCCAAGAGGAGGGGGCTGCCCCGCCTCATGGGACACCGTGCCGGACTGAGAAAGCTCGAGGAGATGGTCCGCCTCGTGAAGCGCCGGGGAATCCGTTATTTCTCGGTCTACGCTTTCTCGACCGAGAACTGGAACCGGCCGAAGATGGAGGTCGACGGGCTGATGAGCCTCTTCCGCTATTACATCCGCCGTAAGGTCGACGCGATCAGGGCGGAGGGCGGGCGCATCCGCTTCGCGGGGCGGCGCGACAACATTCCTGCGGACCTTCTGGAGATGATGCGCTGGGCCGAGGAACGCACCCGGGAGGAGACGACGATCGACTTCATCCTGTGCCTGAACTACGGCGGACGCGCCGAGGTGCTGGATGCCGTCAATGCACTCGTGGTGAGCGGCCACTCCGGCCCGGTCACGGAGGCCGACCTGCGGCGTTTCTTCTACCTGCCGGACGTCCCCGACCCGGACCTGATCGTCCGGACGAGCGGCGAGCTCCGACTCAGCAACTTCTGGCTGTGGGAGGCGGCCTACAGCGAGTTCTACTTTACGGACATCCACTGGCCCGATTTCGACGAGGCCGCCCTCGATGCGGCCCTCGAGAATTATGCCGGCCGGGAGAGGCGCTATGGCGGACTCAAGCCCTAGCCGCGAGCTCCTTCTGCGCACGTTGAGCGGCGCCTTCATCGTCCTGGGGATCATCGGCGGCATCTACCTGGGGGGAACGGCCTGGCTCTGCGTCGTGTCCGCGCTCGCCCTCGTCTCGCTGGGGGAATATTACCGCCTGCTCGGCAAGCAGGTGAAGCTCTCGCGCGGAATCGGCTACATCTGTTCCCTTGCCGTGCTCCTCTCGTCCGCCGAGGGGATTCGGCCGGTCTCGATCGCCCTGATCCTGTCGCTGAGCACCTATGCCATCTTCATGGTCGAGATCCTGCGCCGTCAGATGACGGGACAGAGCTTCGCGGTCGGGAACGTGGGGGGGACCCTGTCCGGGGTGCTCTTCATCGTCATGCCCTGGACCTGCATCGTGTTGCTGCGGGGCCTCCCCACGGGGAACCTCATCCTCGTGTCCCTCTTTGCCAGTACGTGGGGCTGCGACGTCATGGCCTACCTGATCGGCGCGCGGTGGGGACGAAACAGGCTCTGCGAGCACGTCAGTCCAAAGAAGACCTGGGAGGGCTTCATCGGCGGCTTCCTGGGCAGCTTCCTGATGGCCGCCATCGTCATCTACGTCCTGGAGCAGCCGCCCTACCCCCTTTTCCTGATAGGTCTGGTCTGCGGGCTCGCCGGCCAGATGGGAGATCTGGCCGAATCCCTTCTCAAGCGGGAGCTCGACGAGAAGGACTCCGGCCGTCTCATCCCCGGACACGGGGGGGTCCTGGACCGCTTCGACAGCATCCTGATCAACGGGCTCCTGACCTACCTGCTCTTTGGGATCGTTTTGGTATGACGGGGCCAGGGCGAAAGCGGATTGCGGTCATCGGGGCGACGGGCAGCGTGGGGTCGTCCGTCCTGGACGTGTGCCGTGCATACCCCGACGCGCTCGAGGTTTGTGCCCTCGCCGCGCGGTCGCCCTCCGAAAAACTGATGGCGCTGGCGGCGGAGTTCGGTGTTACAATGCTCTGCGTCCACGACGCGCCGCCCGACTTTGGGCCGGAGGGGACGAGAGGGCTTCGGGGCCCCGAGGGCCTGATCGCCGTGGCGGAGGACCCGTCGGTGGACCATGTGGTCTTCGCGTCCTCCGGGACCGCGGCCATCCCGGCCCTGCAGGCCGCCCTGCGAGCGGGGAAGGAGGTCTCCCTGGCGAACAAGGAGAGCATCGTCGTCGCGGGGCCGTGGGTGATGCCCTTGGTGCGGACGAAGGATCAGCTGCGTCCCTTGGACAGCGAGCACAACGCCGTGTGGCAATGTCTGCACGGCGAGTCCGCCCCCGTGCGGCGCGTTTGCCTCACGGCCTCGGGCGGCCCTTTTCGGACCTGGACGGCGTCGGAGCTGGAGGCGGTCACGCCGGAGATGGCGCTCCGCCATCCCGTATGGTCCATGGGGGCGAAGATCACGGTCGACAGCGCCACCCTGATGAACAAGGGGATCGAGCTGATCGAGGCGATGATGCTCTTCAGCCTGGAGCCCCATCAGGTGGATGCCGTGGTCTCTCCGGGGTCCTTCGTTCATGCCCTTGCGGAGTTCGAGGACGGCAGCGTCAAGATGCTCGCCGGGGCGCCGGACATGCGGCTTCCGGCATCGTCCTGCCTCTTCTGGCCGGAGCGCCGTTCCCCCTGCGGGGGACTTGAACGGCCCGTGGTTGCCCCCCGCACGATCGCCTTCGAGGAGCCGGACCCGGAGCGCTTCCCCGCCCTGAGGCTGGCGCGGGAGGTGATGGAGCGAAAGGGGCCGTTCCCCGCCGTACTGATAGGGGCGGACGAGGTGGCCGTGGAGCGGTTCCTCTCGGGGCGGCTGGGCTTTACGGGCATTGCGCGAGCCGTCGAGGAGACGATGGAGGCCTGTTCGTTGCCGCCGCCCAAGTCCCTCGAGGACGCACTCTCGGCTTTGGATTGGGCCCGTCGGCACTGTGCGAAGGTCTGCGACGCGCGGGAGGCGTGAAGGGACCGCGGACGAATACCGAATGGGATTCCCAAGGGACGAGTCCCTTGGGTGGGTCCAGGGCGAAGCCCTGGAAGTTTTTAATCGATGGATAAGGAGGAAATCGATTCGATGCTGACAAGTATTATTGCGTTCATAATCGTCATCGCCATCTGCGTGCTGGTCCACGAGTTCGGGCACTACATCACGGCGCGCCTTCTGGGGGTGCAGGTGCACGAGTTCGCCTTCGGCATGGGGCCCGTGGTCAGGCAGTTCGAGCGGAAGGGAGAGCTTTGGTCCTGGCGGCTTTTTCCGGTCGGAGGTTCCTGTCGGCTGGCCGGGATGGGGGAGGAGTCCGGTGAGGAGACGGTGCTTCCGGGCATGGGGTTCAACGAGCAGCCCGCCTGGAAGCGCTTCCTGATCCTGCTGGACGGGTCCCTCTTCAACGTTCTGCTGGCCTTTCTGCTGACGGCGGTCTTCCTCTGCGGGCATGGGGTCATGAACATGGAGGACACGAGGATCGGGACCCTGATGGAAGGGTTCCCCGCGCAGCGGGCGGGCCTCGAGGTCGGGGACCGCGTCGTGGCGGTGAACGGCAGGTCCGTCGCCCACTGGCGCGAGATGTCCGATGCTCTGAGGGCGGCCGCGGTCCAGGGAGACGTCCGCCTCGAGATCCAGCGCGGCGAACGTACCCTGACCGTGACGACGCCCATCCCCGACAACGCGGAGTATGGGCACCCCATGCTGGGGGTCACCCCTGCGCTCCTGCGCTATTCCCCCGGGCAGGCCCTGCTGAACGCCGCAGGGTACACCTGGGGGATGTCGAAGCTCATGCTCAAGGGGGTCTGGGACTGGGTGACGCAGCGCCAGGAAGTGGACGTCACCGGCCCCATCGGTATCGCCTCGATGTCCGGACGGGCCATGAAGGAGGGCTTCTGGAGCTTCGTGACGTTCCTGACCCTGATCAGCCTGAACCTGGGGCTCCTCAACCTCTTCCCCATCCCCGCCCTCGACGGGGGGCGCATCCTCTTCGTCCTGCTGGAGATGGTGTTCCGACGCCGGCTTCCGGAGCGCGTCGAGAACTGGATCCACATGACGGGCTTTGCCCTGCTGATTGCACTGATGATCTTCGTCACCTGGCAGGACGTCTATAACCTCTTCTGGACGCGATGAGGCGTCAGGTCCGGATAGGGTCCCTGACGGTCGGGGGCGGGGCCCCGGTTCGGGTGGAAAGCATGTTGAAGGTTCCCCTCTCCGACCGCGGGGCCTGCCTCGAACAGTGCCGGAGCCTCCTCGAGGAGGGGTGCGAGCTGGCCCGCGCGGCCCTGCCAACGGCGGCCGACGCGGAGGGGCTGGCCTGGCTGCTTCCGCGGACCGAGCTGCCCCTCATGGCGGACATCCACTTCGACCCTGCTCTGGCCCTGGCGGCGATGAATGCGGGGTGCCGAAGCATCCGCATCAACCCCGGGAACATGCCGCTGGGGCGTCTGGACGAGATGATACGGGCCGCGAAGGATGCGGGTGTCGTCATCCGCATCGGGGCCAACGGGGGGTCCCTCTCGGGCCGCCAGCTCGAGGAGGCGGGGGGGGACCGCGCCACAGCGCTCTTCCTGGCCGTCCGCGAGCAGGCGGAGTTGCTGCTGGAGAATGGGTTCGAGGACATCATCCTCTCGGCGAAGTCCTCCTCCGTCCCCGAGACGGTGCGGGCCAACCTCCTGATCGCCAGGGCGTACCCCGATTTTCCCCTGCACGTTGGCCTGACGGAGGCCGGTCCCGGCGACAGGGGGATTGTCAAGAGCACGGCTGGTATCGCCTCACTGCTGGCGCAGGGAGTTGGGGACACGCTGCGCGTATCGCTGACCGACAGGCCGGAGCGTGAGGTGCGGGTGGGGTACGAGATCCTGAAGGCGCTCCATCTGCGCTCGCGGGGGGTGAACCTGGTTTCGTGCCCGACCTGCGGCCGTAGGCGCGCGGACGTCATGCGTCTCGTGGCGCTCATTGAGCCGATGCTGGAGGACCTGCCCGACGGGACGAGCGTGGCGGTCATGGGGTGCGAGGTCAACGGGCCCAAGGAGGCGAAACACGCCCGGCTGGGAATTGCCGGGACCCCGGCCGGTGCGGTCCTGTTCCGGGAGGGGCGGGTGGTCGGCGAATACCCCTTCGAGGAGCTGCCGGAGGTCCTGCCACGCTTCTTCAGGGAAGCGGGCCCGAACGGCCCCGGCGATCCGGGCGCATGACGGGGCCCACCGCAGGACGGGGCATCGGGACCGTGTACTGTATAAAACGGCCGATATGGAGAGATATTAAAAAAGGGGGAATGTGGCATGCCGGTCAATCTCAAGGGAAGAAGTTTTTTGACTCTGATGGATTTTACGCCCGAGGAAATCGCCTATCTGCTGAGCCTTTCGGCGGACCTCAAGGCGAAGAAACGCGCAGGAATCCGGGGCAGCGCCCTGGCGGGGAAGAACGTGGCGCTTCTTTTCGAGAAGGCCTCGACCCGTACCCGGTGCGCCTTCACGGTCGCCTGCATCGACGAGGGGGCGCACCCCGAGTTTCTGGGCAAGAATGACATTCACCTCGGCGGCAAGGAGGACGTGAAGGATACGGCCCGGGTGCTGGGACGGATGTTCGACGGCATCGAGTTCCGGGGGTTCCGGCAGAGTATGGTCGAGGAGCTGGCCCAGTGGGCCGGGGTCCCCGTGTGGAACGGCCTGACGGACGTCGACCACCCCACGCAGGTCCTGGCCGATTTCCTCACGCTCCAGGAAAACTTCGGCCGCCTCGCGGGCCTGAACCTCACCTATGTGGGCGATGGCCGCAACAACATGGCGAATGCCCTCATGATCGGCAGCGCCAAGATGGGGGTCAACTTCACCATCGGGTCCCCGAGGGAGCTCTTCCCCGATCCTGAGCTGATGGAGCGGTGCAGGGCGGCCGCGCAGCGGAGCGGCGCGGAGATCCGAATCGTCGACGACCCCCGTAAGTCCGTCGAGGGGGCCGACGCCGTCTACACCGACGTCTGGGTCTCGATGGGCGAGGAGGCGCAGAAGGAGGCGCGCGTTCGGCTGCTGACACCATGGCAGGTCAACGAGGAGCTGATGAGGGCGACCGGCAGGGATAGGACGATCTTCCTGCATTGCCTGCCGGCGGTGAAGGGCTGCGAGGTGACGGAGGAGGTCTTCGAGTCCTCCCGTTCCAAGGTTTTCGACGAGGCCGAGAATCGGATGCACACCATTAAGGCCGTGATGGTCGCCACCATCGGCGCGTAGGGGAGGTGGGAAGGATGTCGGAGAGACGGACCTTTCGGTGCGCCTCCTGTTCCCATGTCTTCGAGCAGGAGGGCGGGGCGCTTCGGTGTCCCGAGTGCCGGGGCAGGACCCTGATTCTGCTGGAGGGAGCGCCCCTCAGGGGCTCCAAGGGATGCGGCGGGAGCTGCGGAAGCTGTTCCTGCGGCTGCCATTAGTTTCTGTACGAAGGAGGCGGGTATGTCCATGGCGGAGGTAAAACAGGAGCACACGACGCATCTGCTGGGGGCCGCCGTCGTGGGCAAGACCCACCCGCGCATCGAGTTGCGCGGCCGGCTCGACAGCCTGAATGCCGCAATCGTCCGCGTGCAGGTAGGGGCACGCGAGGCGGGGTGCGCAGAACTCGAGAAGGACCTGGAGGAGGCCCGGGAGAAGATCGGGGAGATCCTGGCCTGTGAGGTGAGGGACGTCCCATGTTCCGAACTCTCCCTGTGGGGCCTGACGGACGAGGAGATTCACGCGCGCTCACATTTCCCGGAGCACGCTTATGGGATCGGACATATCCTGCCCCATCCCGATATGGGACGGTGGGCGGCGGAGCTCAATCTGCTGCGGACGCTGGTCCGGGAGGTGGAGCTCTGCGCCTGCCGCGCCTTCGATTCGCGGGAGGGGATCGAAAGGCCGGACATCATCAAGGTGCTGAACCGTCTCAGCAGCGCTTTCTACATCCTGACCTACAAGTACCTGCCCAAGGGATACGACCGGACGATCCGTTTCGCAAGAACGGAACCAAGGAAGGACGCACCGAAAAGGGAAGCGCAGTCCCGGTAGCGGAATGAACACCCTGCACGTTTTGAAGATCGCCCAGCTCGCCGTCAGGTCTCTGCTTGCCGAGGCCGCGGTCTACCCCAAGCCGGGGTTGGTTACCCCGCTGGACAATGGTTCCTGCACGGACCGGACCTTTCAGAGCTTCATCGACAGCGCCGTGGCGCTTCTTCCCTGTTTCCTCAACTGTGCGTCCATTGGGATGGAGACTTTAGAGCTCGGTCCCGAGGACGTGTTCGCCCTGCTGCGCGTGACGGGACGCCAGGGCGAGCAGGAGATGCTGCAGGCGACTGGCGGCGTTGGCACGCATCGGGGGGCTATCTTTCTTTTCGGCCTCCTGTGCGCGGCGGCGGGGCGGCTCGCAGCTCAGGAACGGGAACTGACCCCCAGGGCCCTGGCCCTGGCCGCATCCTCCTTCGTACGAGGAATCGTGGGACGGGACTTGGGCGGCCTGAGCCTGGAGAGCTGCGGGACGGCGGAGGAACGTGCCTTCGTCCTCTACGGGCTGGAGGGGCCGAGGGGCGAGGCGGAACGGGGGTTCCCCATGACCCTGCGGGCCGCGGACCTGATGCGAAGGCTCGGGGAGGAGCATGGCGATGCCCTCACGTTCCGGGAGCGTGCGGCGCACACCCTGATCTTCATCCTCTCCGAGAATGCGGACAGCGCCCTGGTGTCGCAGGGGGGGCTGGACGCCATGCTGAGCGTGCAGGAGGAGGCGCGAAAGGCCCTTGAGTCCGGCGGAATGCTCTCTCCCTCCGGGCGGGCCGGGATCGCGGAGATGGAAAGCGCGCTTGCAGGGCGCGGGCTGTGCCCCGAGGGTGGGGCCGATATCCTTGCGGCCGCGCTGTTTCTTGATGCCGCTCACGCCTGCCTGCGGAACTGAGGGACGCCCGTTTTTGTCGGTCAGTACCTTAGGCCGTAGGCCGGATAGTAGACCCTCTGGTCGCTCAGGCCCTCCTTCTGGGCGGCCAGAGCCGCCTGTCCCTGCGCTCCCATGTTGTAGGAGAGCACGGAGGTCAGGACGTGGACGACGAACATGGGGCCGATCAGGCTGCTGCCGAAGGTTGGGGAACGGTCCCCGGCGTAGAAGGAGAGATGCGAATGCCCGCATATGGGGGCGGCAGGGCTGTCCGTCAGGGTGACGATGCGGGTGCCCCGCCGGGCGGTGGCCTCGACGGCCTCCGTGACCTCAATGACGTAGCTGGGAAGCTCGCAGACGATCAGCATGTCGTGCTCCCCGACGGCCCGGGACTGTTCGATGAGCGAGACGGATCCTCGGCGCATGAGGACCGTCTTGAGCCCCAGTTCCGTGAAGCGGGTGTAGAACCACTCCGAGACCAGGGCCGAAATCCCCCAACCCATGCAGTAAATAGCGTCAGCCTTTTTTGCCGCCTCACAGAAGGCGACGATGGACCTGGAGGAGAGGCCGTTGCGGGTCTCCTCCAGGTTGGCCTGCTCCAGACGGCAGAGGTCCTGAGGAATGTGGGTGTCCTGGACCTCCCCGGCGATGGAGGAGGGGGCGACCTGTGCGAGCAGGGCTTCCTTGAGGACGTCCTTCAGGTCGGCGTATCCCTCGAACCCGAACATGCGCGCGACCCGCACCAGCTGTGCCTTGGATACCGAAAGCCTTTCGGCGACCTCGCCGATGGAATGGAAAGCTACCTCCGAGGAGTTGCCCAGAAGATATTCTGCGACGCGCCGGGTCTTCGTGGGAAACGTGTCCATCCTGTCCCGAATCCGTTTTTCCAGGTCCTGAATGTTCATCGCCCTGTTTCCTCCCCTTTCTCGGTCTCGAGCATGGCCTCGACCTCGTGCCGCCAGGGCATGGAGGGCTGTGCTCCGAAGCGTGTACAGGCCAGGGCTCCGGCCCCGGCGGAGAAACGGACGGCACGCTCCAGCGGCATTCCCTCCGCCATCCCAACGCTCAGAGCTGCGCAGAAGGCGTCCCGGGCCCCGGTGGAGTCCACGGCCTTGACCGTAAAGGACTTGAACGCAAAGGTCTTTCCGCCCCTCGAGCACACCAGCCCTCCCTGGGCGCTCCGCGTCACCACGACGGTCTTGACGCCCCGTGCAACGAGCTGCTGGGCTAACTCGGCGATCCGGTCCTCCGCAATGGGGCCGCCGCCCGAACGATTGGGGACGTTGGCCGCCGAATTGGACGAATAGAAGTCGAGGGCCGCCTGATTCAGGATCAGGCAGTCCACCATGTGCCAGACCTCCGGTGGCAGGGGGAAGGGCGGCTCGGCGGACAGAAGGGTCCTGCATCCCATGCGCCGGGCCATCCGCAGCCCGTAGGCCACGGTCTCCGGGGGAATTTCCAACTGGAACAGCGCAGAATCGACCGCCTTGAACAGGTCCTTGGCCCGGTCTAAAACCGCCTCGTCGAGAAAGGCATTGGCACCCTGGGAGAGGACGATGGCGTTTGCCCCCCCGTCCAGGACGGTGACGACGGCAACGCCCGTCCCCGCCTCGGAACGCTCCTCCAGATGCTCGCAGCCGACCTTGTTCTCCGTCAGCGTCGTCCGCAGCTTCTTCCCGAAGTCGTCGCTGCCGACGCAGCCGATCATGTGCGCCTCAGCCCGGAGGCGTGCGCAGGCCAGCGCCTGATTGGCCCCCTTTCCGCCCCCGGTCATACCGAACGCGCCTCCCAGGAGGGTCTCCCCCAGATGAGGCTGGCGCGGTGCCCGGATGACCAAATCCATGTTCAAAGAGCCGACGACTGCGATGGCGGCCACACGAAAAGCCCCTTTCAGCTTGGTGTTTTTAATCTTGTTATGATACCATATCCTCGGGAAGCCCGTCCTGTCGGGATTGGTTGTTCTTCTTGAAATCTCGGCGGATGCAGGGGGTGGGCGCTCGGTGCGCCTTTGCCCTGGAGGTAAAAATCAGGCTTCCCTGCGTTGCCGCCCCAAAGAGGAATCCTTCGTGAGGTGAAATTGAATGTCCTTTCAGCTTCCTGAATATCAGGCTCCCGATTTTGACGCACCGAAATTCCGGCAGGCCTCGCCCGCTCGAACCGTCCCCGCCCCCAGGGACGGGATCGCCCCGGAGGGGTTTCATGCCATGTCCATCTTCCCCGAATACTTCAAGGTGGGGGAGCGTTGGCTGCTGCCCGGGGAGAGCCGCATGGACTGCGTTGCCGTTCCGAGGGAGGACCGGATCGACATCGTGGAGTTCCGCCGCCTGAGGGCTGGGGAACCGGTGATCGTGGGACGCACGGAGGACGGCAGCGAGGGGATCTACATGCATACCGAGGCGTTTCGGGAGGAAGCGGAGGGGGGCGACGCGTTTGCCTTCCGCTCCGGCCGATCGAGGGAGACCGCTTATTCCCGGGACTACGACGCCCTTTATGAGCTGCTCCGGCACGAGCGGGAACATGGATTCGTCGTCTGGGTCCTTGGCCCCGCGGTCTCCTTCGACTACGATTCCCGAAATGCCATGACCTCCCTCATCGATGCGGGATACGTCCACGCGCTCCTGGCCGGGAATGCCCTCGGGACTCACGACCTCGAAGGGGCGATGTTCGGAACGGCCCTGGGGCAGGACATCTACACCCAGGAGGCGCGGCACAACGGGCACTACCATCACCTGGACCTTATCAACAGGGCCCGCCTCTGTGGATCCGTCGAGGCCCTTATTCAGGAGGCGGGGCTGAAGGACGGGATCCTTCGTGCCGCGCAGGGAAAGGGCATTCCCATCGTCCTCGCGGGATCCATTCGTGACGACGGGCCCCTCCCCGATGTCCTCGGGAACGTGTATGAGGCCCAGGACGCGATGAGGAGCCAGCTCCGTAAGGCCACGACCGTGATTGCCCTCGCCACGCAGCTCCACACCATTGCCTCGGGCAACATGACTCCGTCCTATACAGTCCGGGATGGGCGGGTGCGTCCCGTTTACATCTATTCCATCGACATTTCCGAGTTCGCCGTAAACAAACTGCGGGACAGGGGGACGCTGTCCGTCACCCCCATCGTGACCAACGTCCAGGATTTTCTGGTGCACCTGAAGAACAACCTCGGGAACCTCGCGGCCCCTCCGGTTTCCGTTCCGTCCAGCGGCATCGGCCGTCGGACGGCCATGCAGGGGCATGGAGGTGACCGCTCATGAATCTGCCCCGCCTGATCATTGCCGACGATATCGAGGAACAGCGGGCCGTACCGCCCTCGGTCCTACTGGTCCAGGCCATGAAAAGCTGTGGCATGCGCCTGAACGTCTTTATGAGCTCCCGGAGGGAGGAGGACCTGCGCCTGATGGAACTGCTGTCCGGAGACACCGTCACGTGCATCGATGCCTACACGGCCGGAAGCGGGAAGAACCTGAAGGCTCTTTTCCAGCGCAGAAGCACGCCCGACGCCATCAGCATCGTCTGCGTCCCCTTGGGAAAGAGGATCGGCGACAAGTTGTTCCAAGTCTATCCGGAGCCACTGGAGCTTGCGAAGGTCCTGAACTGCGGGATCCTCCCGGTCCTTCATGCCTCGGCCTCCGTAGCCGTCACCACGGGCCAGGCTCTGTCCATAATTTCTTCGATCTCCGAGGTCGGTAAGAGGGGCGTGCAGGGTCTGCTTTTTTCCTCAATAAAGAGCCCCAGGGAGTTTCAGCTTCTGGAGCAGGAGTACAACCGGCGCTCTCCGATACTCAGCCTGGGCTACATCCCAAAGAGCGCGGAGCGCGACATGCCCACGATGCCGGAGATGTCCCCGCGCAGTGCGTCGATGAAGCTGTTTCAGCTGAAGAGCGCGGCCCTTCAGCTCGGAAATGCGGCCAGACAGGTGGAGTGGCAGATCATCGAGGCCATGGCCCGTCTAAACGAGACCTGGACACCTGTGGAACGTCTGGGGTATTATGCCTGCCATCTCGACATCGCCGTGATCAACGGGGATATATCGCTCGAGGGGGACGAGAGCCTCGAAGCCTTCCGTGCTTTAGGCTGTACGGTTCACCCCTGCAATCCCGAGCAGGACCCCTTCCCGGAATCCGCGGATGTCCTCTATTTCCCGCATACCATGACCGATGTCGCCGCCGGCCGCATCCTTTCGAGCCCAGGTTTCCGGCAGGGGATCCTAAAGAGCGTGCGGGACAACAAGCTGATCCTCGCGGTGGGATCCTCCGCTGTCCTCTTCGGGCAGAGCTACCGGACGTCGGTGCAGAGCACGCTGGAGGGGCTGGGGCTGTTTCCCTTTCACGCCCATCATGTGTCCGAGGATATGAGGCCCGGCATACGCAGGATCGAGATCCGTGGGACGAAGGACACCCCTTTTACCCAAAAGGACGAAAAACTGCGCGGGTACGAGGCCGGAGGGTTTGCCTTGGCCAACCCCGGCAATCCGAAGCAGTACTGTTTTGCCTATCGCAACATGAACTCCGAGGCCGAGACGGGAGTCTCCGGGTGGAGTCAAGGTCGCTGCTTCGTCACGGGGCTCAGGCCGGACCTCTGGAGTAACCTGGGCGTCCTTTACCGCTGGCTGTCGCAGAAAAAACGCTGATGGGTGAAAATGCCGGGGCTGCTGCCTGCCCCAAAAGTGGAGCCCTCGTTTTGTTTGCGGGCCGATCGGTCTCAGGATAGTGGTGTAGGGGCTTTAAACAGACAACCAACGAGTGTAACGAGTTGAGTGGGTCGCTTATAAGTAGCAAATCTTTGATTTGCGTTTTCGAGCTTAGGGGCTTCATCAGTTTCTTCATCAAAGCTCCCATGTTAATTTTCAGGGAAGCGCTGGAGATTTTTGCTTATAGATGCTTCGCATATTTGCACCTGATGAAATGTGCGTTTTTGCTTTAATCAGCGCTTCCTTAATAATATAAATAATTTGAAGTGCCAATGTGAAGTGCCCCGAGCAAAATCATCAAAACTTGTATCATCTCTCCTCGACTCGGCCGCCTGATGGATATCGCCAGACGAGAGAAAGGAAAAACCCCGCTTGAGAGCGGGGTTTTAGACGTTGTCAGATTTCTTTGGCGTTTTCTTAGAAATAAAAATGGCGGAGAAGGTGAGATTCGAACTCACGGAACGGCAAGCCGCTCAGTTGATTTCGAGTCAACCGCCTTCGACCACTCGGCCACTTCTCCGCTAATTCCAACTTTTTTATTATAACTGTATTTCGCAGTCAGTGTCAAGAGAATTGGCGTTGCTTGTCGTTGTTCAGTGATAAAGTCACCCTATAAGTAGTCAGAGAAAACTGTAGCTTCGCTAAACCTTCGGTCCATCCCTCCCCCCCCGCACGATAGGTCTTTTTGGATAATATCGGCATGGAGCAGGAGCGAGTGGCATTGTCACAAAAAGAGATCAAGCGTATCAAGGTCTTGGTTTACAGCCGAGGCTATAAACCCTCTACGTCGACACGCGGCAACTATGCCGCGTGTCGACGTAAGCGACCACCACAGCATCTGCGGCTTACAGCCGCAGATAAGCAGAGAGCCAGCGAGGAA
>CAJPSE010000019.1 GCA_905373185.1 uncultured Fretibacterium sp. | reverse complement strand
CATATGGTCCTCTCGATAAGAAGGATGGCTGGCATTTGCATCATATTTTATATAAGGCTGGCAGGGGAAAGGAACAACAGAGGCTTGTCCGATTCGGTCAGAGGATCCTGAGAAATGTTGGTATAGATCCCATAAATGGGTTGGAAAATTTAATATATGCCCCAAACACGAAAGGTCAGCATATACCTGCAAATCTTAAGGCACTGGTCAGCGACCTTTGGAAAAACCGTGGAGACTACAACAAGGTCGTGGCTGTGCTGATCGAGCACGGTAGGAGAGCGGTGGGGAGATGAAGATCGAAGACGGATGAAATAACAGGTTGGTTAAGATTCTACATAGGTCCACTTCGCAGGAGGTCATGCACGGGATGATAATCCCGTGCATGACCTCCTGCGAAAGGCCCAGCGATTATTGCGGCTTTTGTACAGGTATAGTGGTCCTCCAGTTAGGGACCACTGTAGGAGACTGAAGCACAGCGAGGAGAATCTAAATAATGAAACCCTTTCCGTACGATGAATTTTACCCCGTGTTCATGGAGGAACTCAAAACCATATTTTCCCGATTTGTCGAGCAGAACAGGGATAAAAAGCCCTATATTTTTGCCCTGACCGTTCGGGAATGGATGACTTCCAATGATTTTGAGTGCTATCATCTCGATGCAGACGGCAATACCGTTGTTGATTTTGAGTCTCAGGGAATGGGAAGCTTGGCAGAACTCGATTTCCGTCTTGGAGAATGGGTTGCCAAGAGGGAAGCGGACGGAATTCCACTTGACAAAGAGACAAAGAGATTGCGCAAATTTTTTGGTATTGCTTCTGACGCCTTGGACTATAAATATTTGGTGGAGACATGGATGAATAAAACGTTTACGAACAACGATTTCCCTAAATCAGATTCCATGATATTGGCTTACATTACAGAAAATGAGCAAAACATTACGGATGAAGAAAAATACACGGAGGAACTTACGAAATTCAAGACTGAGTTTTTTGATTTTTTGATAAAGTGCCTGAAGCAGTTGCGGGATGAAAAATATTTTGAGTCGGTATACCCGGAAAGGATTCTGATAGATTTTCAGGTCGAAGAATACTATGACAACGAGGAAAAAATGATACATATTTTCGAGGAACTGAACACAAAAGAAGAAACAAAATTATTCGCTCGGTTTTTGTATGGCTAGAACTTCCAAAATATATCACATGGACAGTAAATCTTAAGATTCCGGTAACTTGACAATAGAATAGAGTTCGCAACTCCAGGGCAACAAACGGCGGTGTGCGTAATCTCAATCTGTTTTGGGACGTCTATACGGGGTACGGTTTACTTGCCTCGACAGCGCGGCAACGGTGCCGCGTTTTGAGGCAGCGGACCGAAGGTTTACGGCTTTGCCGTACCGGCACAGCATTCGGGGCCTGGCAGCCCTGAAGAGCTGGCCGCCTGCTTAACTTGGACAGCCTCATCGCGATGGACCGCGGGGGAGTGAAGTCGTGGTCCCTGTACGACGGCCACGGCTCGGTGCGGATGCTGGTGAACGGTACGGGCCAAGGCATCCTGGCCGGATTCGAGCGGGTGGAAATATCTTTGGAGGTTCACATTAACTTATGGAAAAGATTCGTCTCAATGAATTGAATAAGGCTTTGCGTCAATGCGATATAGGGCTTGATTTTGACGAAATTGAGAATACACCCGCTTTTGGAGTGTATCATGTTCATAATTGGGATCATGGTTATGACGGTTTTTATGGAATAAAAGTATATGAAGATGGAAGCTACGATTACGGTAATGCGGGTTTTCATGGACCAAGACGGCAGTTTTATAAGGATATGCAAGAAACGATCAACTTTCTACTTGAATATCTCCATTTCAAAAATATTCAAGAGTTGATTATAGCGCCATGTTACCGATACAGCCCGTTTTCATCCGATGATGTGGAACATAATGATATTTACGAGGAAATCTATGCTTTTTTGCGAAAAAACAATGTTCGAAAGAATGAGCGTTCCGGTATAAAAACAAACATCGAAGACGACATTGGGCCGCTGGAGATGATCGTAGAGGGAGCTTTCAGAGGAATTTCGGATTTATGTTTATTTGTACCGACTCATAAGATGCTTATCGCTCCGCATCATCATTTCGGTCTTACGTTTTTTACTCAACAAAAATCACTTGAAGTGGAGATCATCACTAAATTGTTGAGTGGCTATACCAATTTACGTTGCTTTAATGACTAAGGGAGGTGAGGTGAGGAGAGGATAGGATAAATTTACTCAGGACCACGGGGGAGTGAAGTCGTGGTACCTGTACGACGGCCACGGCTCGGTGCGGATGCTGGCGAACGGTACAGGCCAGACGACGGACACGTGGACCTACGACGCGTGGGGCGAGACGACGTCGCGCACAGGCGTGACGGAGAACGACTATCTGTACGCCGGGGAGCGGTTCGACCTAAATCCGCAGGCAAAATTTTTAGCGTGTGGCGGATGCAAGTTTTGCGCATTTTTCTGCCGCACCTGATGGGTGAAAAGCCAGAGTTGGCTTAACCTGTACAACGACGGGATCGATCCTCAGTAAAGCCGTCGCAACCTGCGGATTTGGGCTTTGATAATCCAACCCGCCGGTCCAGGGAAGGGTGAGGCCCTTCTACTGCAAACCGGCGATGGGTATGGAGGAGAGTTTAAGAACGGACCTATTGAAAATACTTGGCGACGGGATGCTGTCTCCTGGCTCTGTCCAGGGCGGTCATGAGGTTTTTGCGGAGTGTCGCCATATCGTCCATGCCAGCCGTTCCCTGGGCCAGGAGCTTGTTTCCGATGTAGAGGCGGTCGCCCTCGAGCCGGAGGTCGTAGGGAGCGAGCTCCATCTGGAAGTCTCTGTCCAGCGTGGTTCGGGCCCGCTCGAGCGCCGCGCGGACCTCGGGCGTCTTCCTGCCGCCCCAGACCACATAGCCGTCGATGGTCAGCTCCGCGCGCTTGGGAGTCTCCCGAAAGGCGGTCCGCAAGAGGGCCAGCGAGTGCTTCCGTTCGACCCTGACGTTCAGTTTTTTCAGTTTGTCGAGGGCTGCCTGAAGGCGTTCCCTGGACTCCGGATGGTCCATGTAGATGCCGTAATCCCGGATCGGCTGCTTCAGCTCCTCATTCATGAACTTTTCCAGCAGCGTGACCATGCCGCCGGGATGGTATCCCGCGGCGATGAGGACGTCCAGCCCATTGCTGTCCGCCTCCTTCTCGAACTCCATCGTGTAGGAGTTGGTGATTGTCACCTGGGCCACCTGAGCCAGGACGACCGGAGCCGCCGCTCCCCCGCTCAGGAGCATGACGGCAAGCGCCGCAAGGGAGACGGCTTTTGACTTCGCGGCCATCCTCAGCCCGTGGCTGCGGTCCGCGTGGGTCATCTCGTGGGCCATTACCGCCGCTATCTCGGAATCGGTCTTGAGGAGGTCGAGGATGCCCGATGTAAAGAAGATGAAGCCGCCAGGCAGACAGAAGGCGTTGAGCGCCTCGGTCTTGACGATGCGGATCTCATAGGGGATGCGGCGCTCCATGTGGGGTTCGAGGCGGTTCAGGATCATCCGAAGGCGCGCGAGGCGGGCGGGGTTTGCCTCCAGGGGCCAGTTTTTCTCGATCTCCGCCAATGCCTTCCGGCCGATCTTCTGCTCCTTCTCCAGCCCCAGGTCGGCACCGTCGCCCTCGGCCTTCTTGTCGGCGGAGACGGCCGTACGGGAGGGCTTTCGGGCTGCAGCCTCCAAGGGGCGCGGAGGAATCGGGAAAAAGTTTGCGAGAAAGACGAAAAGGAGTAGTGTTCCAACTCGTCTCCGTCCGTTTTTGCTAGGGGACAAAGGTGCTCCCTCCCATCTTGGTGTATCCGATGACGGCCTCTCGGCCCCGCGTCATGGCCGCAAGTTTCTCGCGCAGCCCGGAAAGGTGCCGCTCCAGTTCCTCTTGGGCGCTGGCCTCGGCCCTCGTGAGCTCCTCCGCGACCGCACGGGTCTCCTGGAGGGCCTGGGAAAGCTCGCCGGAATGAGCCTCGGGAAGGGATGCGAGAAGTCGATCCCAGAAGCCGTCCGTGCCGCGCGCATCTCGAAGCCCCGAATCGGAGAGGGCGTCCTGCCAGGAGTCCACAAGGAGCTGCAGTCGGGAGATGACAGCATCCTTCTCCTGAAGGATGCTCAAGAGCTCCTCCATGTCCTCGTCGAGGAGGATGGCCTCGAGTTCGCGCGAGACCATCGCCCTCAGGGTGCGGTAGAGGCCCAGTTCCTCGGAGAGCAGGTCCTTGAGCCTGACCGGAAGGTCATCCCGCAAGGTTCAAACCTCCGGCCTTCTGGGGCGCCGGCTTGGGTGCTGACGGAGCCGGGGCTGCGGGTTTCCGGGATGCGTCCTGCTTGAGCTCGGAGAGGGCGTTCCGCAAATCCTCGTCCTCGGGGTGGGCCTCCTGATAGTCCTTGAGGAGCTTCATCAGGGCCTCCTCCCAAGTGCTCTTGAGCTCCTCCAGCATGGTGCGGACGGTGCGGACGTTCTCCGGGAGTTTTTTGACGTTCGCCTCCACGAGCAGTTGGTACATATAGTCGTAAAGGCGCATCAGGCTCTGGGCCATCTCCCCGCCCCTGGTGGTGTTGAGGGTGACCATCAGCTCCCGGATCACGTCCTGAGCCCGGATGATCTCGCGGTTGGCGAGGTCTATGTCCTGCGGGTGCCCCTCCCCTTCCTCCAAAGCGGTCTCCGCGAGGCGGCAGGAACGTATGCCGATGTCGTAGGTGATAAGCAACAGCTGCTCCTTGGTGGCCGTCGATATCTGGGTAGCCTGATAGGCAAACTGCGCACTGCTCTTGTTTTCCATGAAAAGCATCCCCTCCTATGCTCTATTCTCGGCCGATCGGGGAAAAACTTTTGCCGACGGCAGTCTTTCGTAAAAAAACGCGGCGGCCCCGCCCGGGAGGGTGGAAACGCCGCATTTTCTTTCGGGCTGGAGACGGAGCTAGGCGAGGGCCTTCTGGACGTCGGCCTCGGAGGCTACGCCCGTGACTTTCGCGACCACGCCCTTGCGAAGCTCCACCAGGGCGGGCATCTTGGCCGAGAGCTCCAGCTTCTCTGTCATGCGGGCATTGCGGTAGCCGTCGATGAGGGGGATCTTGACGCCCTTCGCTTTGGCGGCGTCCTCGACGGCCTTCAGAAGCTTGACCTGCTTCTCGTCGATGCTGGAGTAGAAGAAGGCGGTGACGCTCTCGGGATCCAGGAGCGTCGTGCGCAGGTGAAGCTGCTCGTTGATGTAGGCGGAGGCGCCCATGGCGGCGATGGCGCCGTCGGAGGCGGCGGTGATGACCTGGCGCAGGTGCTTGCTGCACACGTCGCCCGCAGCGAAGATGCCCTCGACGGAGGTCTCCATGTGCTCGTTGACAAGGATCCAACCGCCCTTCTCGGCCTTGACGAGCCCCCTCACGCAATCGTCGTCCGGCGTCTGACCGACGAACATGAAGACGCCCGCGACCTTGAGGTTGGAGAGCTCGCCCGTCTTAACGTTCTTGAGCACCAGGTTCTCCACGATGCCGTCTCCCTCGATCTTCTCCACGACGCTGTTCCAGACGGGGACGATCTTGGGGTTGGAGAGGGCGTGCTCGATGGCCGCACGGTCGGCGCGGAACTCGTCGCGGCGGTGGATGATGTGGACCTTGGAGGCGAACTTCGTGAGGTAGACGCCCTCCTCGACGGCGGTATTGCCACCGCCGACGACTGCGACCTCCTCTCCCTCGTAGAAGGCCCCATCGCAGACGGCGCAGAAGCTGACGCCCTGGCCGATGTGCTCGGCCTCGCCCTCGCAGCCCAGGCGGCGGAAGTGCGCGCCCGTCGCGACAACGATGGCCTCGGCCTCGATGTCGCCCTTGTCGGTGACCACGATCTTCTTGCCGTCGCGCAGCTCTACCTTCTTGACGTCCGCGATGCGAATCTCCGTGTTGAACTTCAGAGCGTGCTCACGGAACATGTTGCCCAGTTCGGGGCCCGTTGCGTGCTGGACGCCGGGCCAGTTCTCGATCTCGTCCGTGATGTTGATCTGGCCGCCGGTCGCACCCTTCTCCAGCAGCAGGACGTCGAGGCCCGAACGGCGCCCGTAGATAGCGGCCGTCATTCCCGCGGGGCCGGCTCCGATAATGACAAGCTCTCTCTTCTCCATGACGCATCTTCTCCTTTGAAATGTGAAATGGTGAAATGCAAAACGATGTATTTTCCGTTCCCTTCAAGTCCCCGAGGCGGGAGCGTGCTTCCGTTTCTTCATGTTCCCGATCCCCCGGACCCGAAGAATCGGCGAGCCCATGACGAAATGGGAAATGGACAGGGGAAACGGCGTTTCGACCGTCTCCATTATCCCCGATATCGCCAGGCCATGCAACGAGTAATTGCGGAAAAATCGAGGACGCCGCGGAGAAAGTCGAACCTGTCGGAATGTCCCTTCAGCAGCTCCGCTTGATGCGCGTCCCCCATCTCCAGCAGCAGGATCCCTCCCGGCCTCAGCCAGAGGGGGGCGGCCTCGAAGAGCGCGCGATAGCAGTCCATGCCGTCCGCGCCGCCGTCGAGGGCCATGCGGGGCTCGAAGTCCCGCACGTCCCGCATGAGCCCGTCTATGGCCCCCGTCGGGATGTAGGGGGGATTGCTGACGACCAAATCGCACTCCGCTTCGACGGGCAGGTCCCCGGGCGTTCGGGAATGGACCAGAAGGGCCCGCCCGAGAAGCCCCAGGCACCGGAGGTTGCGCCAGGCGCAGGAGAGGGCCTGCGGGTTCCTCTCGGCCAGGAGCCCAAAGGCCCGCGGCCGCTCCAGCAGAATCGAGGCGGCGATGCATCCGCTGCCCGTCCCCCAGTCCATGAAGACGAAGCCATCGTCGGGGAGGAGGGAGAGGGCGAGGTCCACGAGGAGCTCCGTCTCCGGACGCGGGACGAGCACCCCGGGCCCGACCTCGAGCTCCAGGTCCCGAAACGGGGCGCTGCCCAGAATGTACTGAATCGGCTCGCCGCTCTCGCGGCGGCGAAGCTCGAGCTCGAAGCGCTCTTGCGCCTCCTCGTCCAGGGGGCTGTCCTGGTGGGCCAGGAGCGCGGCGGCGGAAAACCCCGAGGCATGGCAGAGCAGCCAATCCGCCTCCTGAGCCGCGTTTCGAATGCTGGCCTGGGACAGGCGTTCCCGCGCTTCCGCCCGGAGGGCGCGGAGGGTTTTGGCGGCGCCGGCGGAGAGGGGCATCCGCCCCTCAGCCCTCCATGTGCTGCAGCTTTTCCGTCTGATCCGCCAGGGTCATCGCGTCCATCATCTCGTAGAGGTCGCCGTCCAGGTAGGCGTCGAGCCTGTAGAGGGTGAGGTTGATGCGGTGGTCCGTGATGCGGTTCTGCGGAAAGTTGTAGGTGCGTATCCTCTCCGAGCGGTCGCCGGACCCGATCTGCCCGCGCCGCTCGGAGGCCTGTTCGGAGGCCTGCTTCTGCAGCTCCAGGTCGTAGAGCTTCGTCCTGAGGTAGGTCATGGCCTTGGCCCGGTTCTTGATCTGCGACCGCTCGTCCTGGCAGGTGACGACGATTCCCGTCGGGAGGTGGGTGATTCGGACCGCGGAGTCCGTCATGTTGACGTGCTGTCCCCCCGCGCCGCTCGATCGGTAGGTGTCGATTTTCAGGTCCTCCATGCGGATGTCGACCTCGACGTCGTCCACCTCGGGCAGAACGGCCACCGTGGCCGCGGAGGTGTGGATGCGCCCGCTGGCCTCCGTCACGGGGACCCTCTGGACGCGGTGCACCCCGCTCTCGAACTTGAGCTTGCTGTAGGCCCCGTTGCTGTCGATGCGGAACGTGATCTCCTTGTACCCGCCGATGCCGGTCTCGTTGCTGTCGATGACCTCCATCTTCCAGCGCTGCCGCTCGCAGAATCGGTTGTACATTCGGTAGAGGTCGGCGGCGAAGAGAGCGGCCTCCTCACCGCCCGTCCCGGCGCGGACCTCCACGACGACGCTCTTCTCGTCGTTGGGGTCCCTGGGCAGGAGCAGCAGCTTCAGTTCATCCGTGAAGCCCTCGATCTTGGGCTCGAGCGCGTCCAGTTCGTCCCGCGCCAGGGCCTCCATCTCGGGGTCGCCGGCCTTGAGCAGCTCGCGTGCCTCCTCGATGCCGGCGAGGGTAGCGCGGTACTCGCGGTATTTCTCCACCACCGGCTCGAGCTGTGCCCGCCGCTTCCCCAGTGTTTGGAGCTCTTTGGGGTCCGAGGCCACGGCGGGGTCGGACATCCTGCGCTCCGTTTCCATAAAATCCTGTTCCAAAGCCCTCAGCTTGGGTTCGATATCCATTTAAAGTCACGCTCCGTTTTGAAGTCACGCTCCGTTCAGCTTGGGGAGGCGGCCGACGGGGCGGGATCGCGTTCCCGTCCCAGGGCGGCGTCCAGGGAGGTCAGGGCGACCTCTATCTGTGAGAGGTCGGGCTCCCGCGTCGTCAAGTACTGCAGGGAGAGGAAGGGGGCCATGATCAGCCGTCCCGCGGCTCCAGCGTTCGAGGTCAGGCGGATGATCTCGTAGGAGAGCCCGATCACCAGAGGTATCAGCAGGACGCGGGTTCCGGCCCGCCAAAGGAATCCGCCCTCTCCGATGGCCGAGAAGACGGCGATGCTGACGATGACCGTAATCAGGAGGAACGAGGTCCCGCACCTCGGATGGATTCGGGAGCACCTCGCGACGTTCGAAGGGGTCATGTCCATGCAAGCCTCGAAAGCATTGATCGTCTTGTGCTCGGCGCCATGGTAGCGGAATACCTGACGGATGTCCGACCAGAACCCGATCAGGCCGATATACCCGACGAAAATAGCCGCCCTGACGAACCCCTCGAACACGTTCGCCCCGAGGGCCGAGAGGGAGAAGGCGCGTTCCGCCCAGTCTGCCAGCCAGAGCGGCAGGGCCACGAAGAGCCCTGCCACGGCGAAGACCGCCATGAACACGGCAATCAGAAAGTCCCTGGCCGTGAGCTTCTCCTGGGTCTCCTCCAGGGCTATTTCCGCGGAGCGGGAGAGGGCGCGGAAGCCCGTGGCCATCATCTCGCACATGACGACGACCCCCCGCAGAAGGGGGAGCTTCCAGGGATAGCGCTTGACGCGGGAGCTGTTGTTCCAGCTCTCGCGGAATATCGTCCCGTCGGGCCTGCGGACAGCCAGGCCCCAAAGGTCTTTGCCCTTCATCAGCACGCCCTCGATGACGGCCTGCCCTCCGATGGGCATGCGCCGCGCCTCCTCCGCCGCGAGGACGGCGGAAAGGAGGAGGCGCCGTAACCAATCAGTCTTTCTCGATCGCAAGGAGGTCCTCCATATCTTTGTAGGGTCTTCCGCACGGCCGGGCCTCGGTGCAGGAACCGAAGAGGCACGACGGACCGGCCCTGCGGAAGATGACCGGCGCGACGGCACGGCATGCGGCCAGCATGAGGCGGGCCATCTCCTGTATCTCCCACTGGGCCCTGCGGCAGAGCCGGAGGCGGAAGAAGTGGTGCAGCTCCCGCGCGTTCATCGTCAGGACCAGCCGGGTCCCCCAGCCGTGGGGAAGGACAAAGCGGGCGTCCTCGGCGGGGATGCCCAGGGACAGGAGCTCTCTGTAAGCCTCGTGGGCGGCACGGGCCTGCCGGTCGAAAATTGCCGCTGCCTCGGGATGGGCCGCCACCGAGGGAGGAGTGACGACATCCGGGGCGGCCATGCGGACGTAACGCTGGCTCTGCTGGCTGAAGCTGGCCATACGGTGCCGCACCAGCTGATGTGACGCGACACGGCTCAGTCCGTCCACCGCGAAGGTGAAGACGGCGTGCTCGAAGGGGGAGTGGTGGCCGCTTCTCCAGATATGATCCAACAGCTCCTCCGAGAGGGACTCCTCCTCCCTCCGCAGGAGATCGGCGGCCGTGACGTCCCTGTAGCAGATCCTGGCGGCGGCGGCCACAAGCTCGTCCGGATTGGGCGTGGACGCCAGAAGAATCACCGTGCACGACATCTTCCGTCACCCCCGGGCCGAAGCCGGATGCGCAAAACGCTCAGGATAACGTAAAAGGGGCTCGAGGCCCCTTTTACACTTCCGTCTTCTGGCCGTAATTGACCCCGGCGTATTTTTTCTGAAACTTCTCCAGCCGCCCGGCCTCCGAGAGGACACGCCCCCGTTTGCCCGAGTAGAAGGGGTGGCACTGGGAGCAGACGCCGACCCGGATCTCCTTCTGGGTTGAGCGGGTCGTGAAGGAGTTGCCGCAGGCGCAGGTCACCCGGCACTCCTGATATTCGGGATGGATTTCCTTTTTCATGAACGGTACACCTCCAGGCGGAAACTAATGGCGCAGACCGAGCCGCTCGATCAGGGAGCGATAACGGTTGAAGTCCTTGTCCTTCAGGTACTGCAGGAGCTTGCGGCGGCGACCGACCATCTTGAGGAGCCCCCTGCGGGAATGAAAGTCCTTCTTGTGGATTTTCAGATGCTCCGTCAGCTCGCGCACCCGCTCGGTCAGGACCGCGACCTGCACCTCGGGAGACCCCGTGTCCGACTCGTGGGTCCGATACTCCGCCATGACGGCCTGTTTCTTTTCCTTCTGGATCAACCCTCTTCACCTCTGTCTCTGAGATTGCCGCGGAACCAGGAACGCGTCGATCCGGAACGTCGATCCGAGTTCAGGGCCGGAAGGTATCTTACCACCGGCGGCGGGACCGCGCAAGGCCGAGGGAGGCGCCGTCGGGTTCTCCGCGGCACGTCCGCCGCCGTGGAAAGGGGGAAAGGTGCGGTAGAATGAAAGCGCCTGTCGGGAACTCGGCCTCTGCGGAGGGTGGGGGGCGAGCTGCTCTCGAAACGGATTCGGGATCGCTTCCGATACGCGCGGTTCCGAAGTTCGCGGCGGGCGAGGCCTGCGACAAGGCCTGTCCCGGAGGCGGAGGCTCGGAGATCGATCGGCGCGGGAAAGCGCCCCCACGTCTTCGGTTTTCCCGTGCCGATCCGGCACGACAAACGCTGAGGAGGAGAAGGCGATGAAGGACGACCTCTCCGAGAAGGTCACCCGTCCCTGGGTGCCGTTCCGCGAGTTCATCGGAAACTATACTGTTCCCCAGAAGTGAGACAGAGTTTTGGGAGGAGAAGCGAATATAATTAGGAGAAAGGAGCTATTCGGAGCTTTTCCTTTTTGTGTCTTGACAAAGGGGCGCACTGTAGTCGAGCGTCTTTTCTGCAGGGGCGAAAGGTTTCGTCGTATTGCTACGAGGTACGATAAGTTGGATGTTATTTTCTTGGGCTTCCTGCTTTTTGCTTTTGTTGTCGACTTCTTATTGTGTTAACGTTAACACAGCCTGGCAGGATAATTCCGAATCGAAATGGAGGCAAGATCGTGTTTTCAAGAAGAACGGTTGTCGCAGGTTCCGCGTTGTTGGTCGCCCTGGCCTTTCTGCTGCGGGGTGCTCCTGCGTCGGCTAAAGAGCGGCCCGAGTTCTGGCAAAGCCCGGACTACGATTTCGCCGCGCTACACAAAATCTTTCTGCTGCCCGTGTCCGCATCGCTGACCGCGAGAAGTCCGAGCTCCGTCATGCCTGCCTCCCGCCGTCTCTCCGACCTCGAGGGCTGGGCGGCCTCGGCCATTCAGGATGCGATGAGGAAGAAAACCCCTATCGTCAAGACCTTTGGAGCGCTTTTGCAGGACATGAGCTTCGTCTACGGCACCCTGCCCTTCACCTCGGAGAACTTTGCGGCCGCCTCGCCCGAGGCACGGAGCGACTTTTACAAAAAAGCGGCCGACATGGGGTTTCAGGCCATGGTTCAGATCGAGCTGTTCCAGGAGATGGAGGTCGAGCACATCCCTGAGAGGACGTACACCCGTACCGTCTACGAGGAGGTTGAGGTTCGGGACGAGAGGGGGCGGGTGAAGGAGAGGGTCCGTATCCCCAAGGAGAAGACCGAGGTTCAGCCCGCCTACGACGAGGAGTACCTCTCGACCCGATGCCTGGCCCGCCTGTACGCTCTTTCGGACCCGGAGGGAGATCACGTGGCGGCCGTGGATTTTGCCATCTACCGGGAATACCAGGGGGGGCCGGTCATGAAGGTGGTGGAGAACGTCCTCAAGGCGTCGATGAAACAGCTTGTGGGGGGCTCGAAGTGAGCCTGCGCGACTTCTGCAGAAAGCGGGATACCCCCCTAAACGTTACAGAAGCATTGTAGAAGAGGAATTTCACGGCCGGAGCGGTCGACAAGGATCTCAAGATCGCCGGCGTCGCGTTCGACTTCGACCCCGCAAAACTGGACGCGGCCAAGCTCTCCCTCACCTGGGATGGCGCCGCCAACAAGATCCAGGCCAAGTCGCTCGACGCGGCCTACAGCATCAAGGACATCCCGGTGAAGGCCAAGGCAGAGGCCGGCGACACCATCGCCCCAAGCGGTGCCGTATCGAAGGTGCGGTAGAATGAAAGCGCCTGTCGGGAACTCGGCCTCTGCGGAAGGTCGTGAGCGAGCCGCTCTCGAACCGGATTCGGGATCGCTCCCGATGCGCGCGGTTCCGAAGTTCGCGGCGGGCGAGGCCTGTGGCAAGGCCTGTCCCGGAGGAGGCGGAGATCGACCGGCGCGGGAAAGCGCCCCCCACGTCTTCGGTTTTCCCGTGCCGCTCCGGCACGACAAACGCTGAGGAGGAGAAGGCGATGAAGGACAACCTCTCCGAGAGGGCTACCCGCCCCTGGGTGCCGTTCCGTGAGTTCATCGGAAACAACCCCTACCTGGGGTTCTTCAGGACGAACAACCTGACCGTGATCGTGAGCCGCAGGCCGGTCTGCATGCTGCCCAACAGCTACCGTCACGAGAGCGTGCAGTTCTTCATCGCCCTCTCCCCGGTCCGGGGCGGGACGCGGGACGGACACCCTATCTTCGTCCCAGCCGGCTCCATCTACCCCGTCAACGGCAGTCAGTCCCACGCGGTGGCCGAGCCGATCCCCAACGTCTCCTTCATCAGCCTCTACTTTCGCTATTCCTTCTTCCAGAAGATGTGCCACACCCTGCGCGGCAGTCCCGACACGGTTTTCGAGAACGACCTGATCCCCTACGACCCCGAGCTCAAGGCCCTGATGCGCGCATTCTTCATCGAGTACGGAGGGGGCAGAAGGGGCAGCCCCGGTATCGGATCCGGGGTGATGGTCGACAGCATCGTCATGCAGCTTGCCGTCTGCCTCATCCGCAGGCTCCGTTTCACCGCGGCGGCCACGGAACAGCGCATCCCAAGCGACGCAGAGCTGGATCGGGCCGTCGAGCACCTGAGCGAACGCAGCAACCCCTGCCCCCTCTCGGAGGTCTCCCAAATCATCCATGTCAACAAGTTTACTGCCCTGCGCAAGTTCCGCGCTCACACGGGCATGACGCCCCGCCAGTTCCAGATGCTGATCCGCATCCACCGCGCGATGGATATCCTGAAGGACCCCCAATGCACCATCGCCGAAGCGGGGAAGCTCTGCGGATTTTCCAATCCCAGCCACTTCGCGCGTGTGTTCCGCCGGAAAACCGGGCTCTCTCCCACCGAATACCGTCGAAAATCCCTCGGCGAAGTGTCCCGGACCTCCAGGTTTTCCTCCTAAAAAGTCAATAACAGAACAGGAAAAGGGCAAGAATGGAACATTCTTTTTCAAAACAACGTGCTATCCTGACAACACGCAGGCTCTCATTTCTGCGGGGAGGTTCGGGTACGCCTCCCGGGAACGGGCAGAGGAATGACCAAACGAGGGACGGGCGCTGTTGCGGGGGGAGGTGCTGTCACGGCGCCGGACTCGAGGAGCCTGGGAAAGACCGAAAAGGAAGGAAGTGTTGTTCGTCATGACAAAGCTTTTGAGGCAGTTCAAGGTTGCGTCGGTACTGTTTGTGTTGGCTCTGGCCGCCATCACCTTTGAAGGTAAGCCGGCTTCGGCTGCTTTCCTTCGGGACACCAACTTCTTCATCAAATACACGGCTTCGACTTTGGAGTCGGGAGATTTAAGCACCAAAGGGGGTGACGACCTCACGGTAAAGGGCTTTTCCGAGATGTTCCTCGGCGCGTTGGTCGATGTGGCGGGAACGAGCCAGGTTGGCTTCTTTATCGCCGCACCCAACGAGATACAGAAGGATTCCTCTGCCGGTCTCGACTACCAGGTGGGGCTCACCAACGACAAGGGAGCCTTCGGGTTCTCGGCCGGGACGAAACCGGGCGATACGGGAAAGCTTGTGCTGAAACTGGAGCGTGGGGGGACATCCTCTAAGTTCACTTTCAACGTCACCGCAAAGGATCCGGTCAGCGTGGACCTGAGCAAGGCGGCACTCGCCATCGACACCTCGACGGCTTCGGAGGATACGCTGACCTTGACGCTCAAAGGCAAGGCCGGAGCGGTCGACAAGAACCTCAAGGTTGCCGGCGTCGCGTTTGACTTCGACCCCGCGAAACTGGACGCGGCCAAGCTCTCTCTCACCTGGGACGGCGCCGCCGGCAAGATCCAGGCCAAGGCGCTCGACGCGGCCTACAGCGTCAAGGACGTCCCGGTGAAGGCCAAGGTGGACGTGACGTTTACCGGCGTGGACGGCCAGAACTGGCCCCTTTCCGAGGTCGTCAACTTCACGGTCACGTCCGGAAAAGCCTCTGGCGGCGGCGGTGGGGGTAGT
>CAJPSE010000018.1 GCA_905373185.1 uncultured Fretibacterium sp. | reverse complement strand
ACAAGGGACATTCGCTGACGTTCCACAATGTGCGTTTTACGGGCATCACGGCGGTAGGGGACCGAGTGTATCTTGGGGCCCGACAGCTGGAATCCGGTGCTACGAAGGGTGCAGCGGATACCTTGCGGAGTTCGGGAGTGGACGCGAGCTCCAGCCAGGATGGCACGCTCCTGAGTTTTAAGAAAAAAATAAAGGGCAATAATATAAAGCTGCCGTTTGAACTGGGCTCCTATATTCGTTACTGGCGTGAGACCGTTTCCGGAGATGCTGCTGCCTATTGATTTATAATAGGCGAAAGGGAGAGGAGTGTGTGATGATGAGGATGGGCGGTATGTCGCTGCGTCGGGTAGGGACGGTTTTGCTGGTGGCTTTGGTGGCGGTAGGAGCCTTTGTACTCCGTGCAGAGGCTGTGACCGAGATCCCTATGCTGGAGGTTACGGGGACGCTGGAGCGCGTGGAGGAGGGAGAGGTCCTGGTCCTGAACGTCGAGGGCAAGGAGGCTTCCGCTCCGCTCTTTTCCGACTGCCATTTCCTGGATGAGCGCGGAACGCTTATCCCCAAGGAGGAGTTTCTGCGGCGCTATATGAAGCGCTACGTGACCGTGGAGCTGAGTGAGGCTGACGGCGCAGTCTACGTCTGTCGGGTCAAAACCGGCGCTTGAGGAAAACGTCCCAGGCCCCGGAACGTAAAGCAATGCCGTGTAAACTCGCCGCCCCCCGCCTACAGGCGGGGGGCGGCTTTGTCTCCGAACCAGGCTATGCCGGACGCCGCCTCCGGATATTGCCGTATCCGGCGCGGGGCTGATACTATAATGCAAAAAGGCAGAAGGATACAGTGAGGAAGCCGGAGGAGGACGGTAACGGTCTGCGGATCCAACTGGATCGGCTGAGTGAGCAGCTGGATTGTCAGGTCAAACACAACAGATGGATGTGTGGATACTCACTTCGGACTGCTCCTCCCCCAGCGTCCCTGAGTTATGGACACTCCCCATTATTCCCTGTAAATATTTATCGCCATTGTTGCTCGGAAATGATGCATATCGAGTTTGCCTATGTTAACATATAGCCGTTCTCATATTGTAATTTTTCCCTTTTATATCGAGCATATTGAGTCGAGCATATTGAGGAGAAGGGAGACTGCAATGAACACGATCGGTCTGGTGTATTTCAGCAATACCGGCAACACGAAGGCCCTTGCGGAGGCCTTCAAAAGTGCGGTCGAGGCGAAGGGCGGGTCGCTTTATTTCTCGGAGGCCGCGGGCATGGACAAAGCGGCCTTCTCCGCGGCGGATGTCTGGGCGTTCGGTTCCCCGGCTTCCGGCACGGAGGAGGTCAACGACACGGAGATCCTTCCGCTGATCGAGGAGCTCAAGGATCGGCTGAAGGGGAAGAAGGTCTTTCTGTTCGGCTCCTACGGCTGGGGTGGGGGCGCGTTTATGGATGCCTGGAGGCTGGATATGGAGGGTAGGGGGGCCGTCATCGCGGCCGATCCCGTGACCTGCCTCGAGGCCCCGGACGCCGAGGCGGAGGACGCGATGAGAAAGGCGGCTGAGGCCCTGCTGGGCTGACGGCGGGAATCGAGTCGGAGAGGATTTTTCGAGATTTTATGATAAGGGATAGAGGAGGAGTCACGATGGAGGAGGAGAAACCCCTGTTTGCGGAGGCCCATTGCGACGGGCCCTGCGGCGTGTACGACCCCGCTTCGGCGCGGATAGCGGCCGAGGCCGTGCTCTCCATGACGAAGAAGCTTATCGCGCTGGAGTGCCCCGACCCCAAGGACAAGGCGGCCTTCACCGCGTATCTGAACTCCTTCAGCCGTTACGACGCCATCAAGGAGGAGCAGGCCCGGATCGCAAAGACCGAGCTGCTCATCCTCTGGACGGACTACTTCAAGGCGCCGCACCTGGAAAAGTTCCCCCAGCTGCACGACCTGTTCTGGAGGGCGGCGAAGCTCTGCTCCGCCTGCAAGGTCGAGGTGAACCTGAGCCACGCCGAGGAGCTGATGGAGTGTATCAAGGAGGTGCACCGCATCTTCTGGTCCACGAAGGGGCGGGAGGTCGCCTGGTATACGGCGAGTTGAGAGCGAGGGGGCAGAGGAACTGACGGTTGTCGTCCGGGGGCACAGCATGTACCCCACCCTCGGGGACGGCGAGCGGGTCGTGGTGGATACGACGGCCTACAGGGAGGCACCCCCCGCCGTGGGGGACGTCGTCCTGGCCCGTCATCCTTTCATGAGGGACACGTGGATGATCAAACGCGTCGTCGGTGTCACCGACGACGGACGTTACGTCCTTTGGGGCGACAATGCCCTGGAGAGCAGCGACAGCCGAAGCTTCGGACCGGTCGCACTTCGGAGCATCCGGGGGAGGGCGGTGTACAAGGCTGACGGCTCGCCTCTGCCGCCGGCTCCGGTCAAGAAGGATTAGCCCCGTTTTGCAGCAAAGGAGACGGAGAACCCAGCAGGCCGACGGCTAAAGCCGTCGGCCTGCTGGCTGTCGAAGAAGTATGTAGAGGAGCATCTATATCCATCTTATCCGCATTACTTATTGAGGAACTGAATCGGAGGTATTTTCGCAACCAAGAGAAATTGAATGGTCCACTTTTTTTTACCTGTGGTTTTGGGCACAGGCCGATGCCGTACCACGGCGACTTCCCGGTCCCGCCGCCGTGACGCCCTTTCCCTTGCCGGGGATATGATGGTCTGCTATAGTACGGCCGTGTTGTGTGAGGGTCCTGATCCCAATTTTCGAGGAGGGGTGACCGATGTCGAAATTTATGGCGGCACGACAGAGCTTCACCTGACGCTCCCGTGAGATGCAAGGACTGCATTTGCTGGGGAGCACGGCCATACGGCAAGGGGCGCGGCGCGGGCCTCCGTCCGGTGTTCCGCTTCGCTTCGGTCCGCCCTTGCTTCACGCCTCCCCGACCAACGACTAATCCGAGTCATCCGCAAAATTTTATAGAAAGAGGTTGGTTCTTATGAAGTACGGTCGCACGTATAACTTTTCCGCAGGTCCAGCCATGATGCCCGAGCCCGTTCTGGAGGAGATCGCCGCCGAGATGATGAACTACCGCGGAAGCGGCATGTGCGTCATGGAGATGAGCCACCGCTCCAAGGTCTTCGAGGACATCCTGGCCGAGGCGAAGGCCGACCTGCGCAAGCTCATGGGCATCCCGGACAACTACAAGATCCTCTTCGTCCAGGGCGGCGGGCACGTCCAGTTCGCCATGGTCCCCATGAACCTGATGAAGAACGGCGTCGCCTGCTACATCGAGACCGGCGCCTGGTCCCAGAAGGCCATCAAGGAAGCGCAGAAATACGGTGAGGTGAAGATCTCCGCGTCGTCGAAGGACAAGAACTTCTCCTACGTTCCCGACTGCTCCAACCTGGACGTCCCCGCCAACGCGGATTACGTCTACATCTGCGAGAACGAGACCATCCACGGCACCACCTACCACAAGCTCCCCGACACGAAGGGAAAGGTCCTGGTCTCCGACCAGTCCTCGATGTTCCTCTCCCGCCCCTGCGACGTGAGCAGGTACGGGCTCATCTGGGGCGGCGTGCAGAAGAACGTCGGCCCCGCGGGCATGGCCGTCGCCATCATCCGTGAGGACCTGCTCCGGGACGACCTGGACTCCAAGGTCCCGACCTACCTCAGCTACAAGGTCCACGCCGACGCCGATTCCCTCTACAACACGCCCAACTGCTGGGCCATCTACTGCTGCGGGAAGATCTTCCGGTACCTCCTCGAGATGGGCGGCCTGGCCGAGATGGACCGGCGCAACCGGGAGAAGGCCGCGGTCCTGTACGATTTCCTGGACCAGAGCAAGCTCTTCCGCGGCACGGTGGCGAAGGAGGACCGCTCCCTGATGAACGTGCCCTTTGCGACACCCAGCAAGGAGCAGGATGCGGAGGTGGTGGCCGCCACGAAGGCCGCCGGGTTCGACAACCTCAAGGGACACAGGAGCGTCGGCGGCCTGCGCGCCTCCATCTACAACGCCATGCCCAGGGAGGGCGTCGAGGCCCTGGTCGATTTCCTCCGGAAGTACGAAGCCCAACATTAAGGGTTCTACGTAGTTCCACATAAAGGGCTCCGCACAGCAAACATCTGTATATAGCGAGTAAAGGAGAATCCTCCATGTCTAAGAGAATTTTGGTCACCGATGGGATGGACGCCGCCGCCGTCGCGAAGCTCCGCAAGGATGGCTATGAGGTCGTGGAGCAGTTTTACGAGCCGGACGCACTGGGCGGGGCGCTTCGGGATTTCGACGCCGTGATCATCCGGTCCGCCACGAAGATCAAGCAGCCGCAGATCGACGCGGCGAAGGGGGGCCGCCTGAAGCTCATCATCCGCGCCGGCGTGGGCGTGGACAACATCGACGTCAAATACGCCGAGGCGGCGGGTATCCAGGTCCGGAACACGCCCCGCGCCTCCTCCAACGCCGTGGCGGAGCTGGCCCTCGCGTTGCTCTTCGCCTGCGCACGAAACATCTCCATCGCCGGACACACCATGCGCGAGAACAAGTGGGAGAAGAAGGCCTACTCGAAGGGCTTCGAGCTGGAGGGCAAGACCATGGGAGTGATCGGCTACGGCCGCATCGGCCGGATGGTCGGCGAGAAGGGGCAGGCCCTGGGGATGAACGTCCTCTCCGTCGTCCACCGCAACAAGCCCGAGGGCGCGGAGTGCAGCACGATGCATTTCGTCTCGATGGACGAGCTGCTCGCGAAGTCCGACATCATCGTCCTGTGCGCGCCCGGCGGGGACAAACCGCTGGTGGACGCCGGGAGCATCGCCAAGATGAAGGACGGCGTGGTCATCATCAACGTCTCCCGCGGCAGCAACGTGGACGAGGCGGCGCTGCTGGATGCACTGAACAGCGGCAAGGTGAGGGCGGCAGGCCTGGATGTCTGGCTCAGCGAGAAGGACCCCAACTGGGCGCTCGCCCAGCATCCCTCCGTCTCCTGCACCCCCCACGTCGGCGCCGGCACCATGGAGGCCCAGAAACGCATCGGCGCGGAGCTGGTGGACATCATAGAGGAAACTTTTTCCTGAGTCCCGGGGAAGGCGGAAGGATGGATAGGGATGAATAAAAACGACATGGGAAAAATATTCAGGCCTGCGGATATCCTCGTCCCCGCGAACTGCGACATGAGCAAGTGGAGCGTGATCGCCTGCGACCAGTTTTCCTCGCAGCCGGGGTACTGGGATGACCTGGACCGCTACGTCGGCGACGCGCCCAGCACGCTGCGGCTGATGCTGCCGGAGGCTTACCTGAAGCAGCGCGACCCGTTCGCCGAGGCGAAGACCATCAACGCGACCATGCGGCGCTACCTCGACGGCGGCGTCTTCCGGACGCTGCCGCAGAGCTACGTCTACCTGGAGCGCACGCAGCCGGACGGCAAGGTGCGCCGGGGCATCATGGTCGCCCTGGACCTGGAGGCATACGACTACGCCGCCGGGTCCGCCTCGCCCATCCGCGCCACCGAGGGCACGGTGGAGGAGCGCCTGCCGCCGCGCGTGCGGGTCCGCCGGGACGCACCGCTGGAGATGCCGCACATCATGGTGCTGATGGACGACAAGCGAAACGGCGTGCTGGGCTCCCTGGACGCCAAAAAGTCGGCGCTCCCGCCCGTGTACGATTTCGACCTCAACTGCGGGGGCGGCCACCTGCGCGGCTGGCAGATCGGCGGAAGTGACGCTGCCGCGCTGGAGCGGGAGATGGACGCCTATACCCAGGCGATACGCGAGCAGTACGAGGGAGCGGCCCCGGCGATGTTCGCCATCGGGGACGGAAACCACAGCCTTGCCGCGGCGAAGAACTGCTGGGAGGAGATCAAGAGGGCCGGGCTTCCGCCCGAGCGGCTCGAGGGGCACCCGGCCCGCTTCAGCCTGGTGGAGCTGGTGAACATTCATGACGACGCCATCGGCTTCGAGCCGATCCACAAGGTGCTGTTCGGCACCGACGCTGGGGGCTTCATCGACGCCGCCAAGGCCTTCTGGGCCGAGCGCAGCCGCTCGTCGGGTGCGGGGCACACGCTTCGGCTGGTCGCCGGCCAGCGGGAGGAGCGCGTCGTCGTCGACGGCCTGACCATCGGACAGCTCATCGGTGCCGCGGAGGAGTTCAGTCAGGGCTATATCGCCGCCCACGGCGGACAGGTGGACTACATCCACAACGACGATACGGCGCTCGAGATGGCCGGCCGTCCCGGCGGCGCGGCGACGCTGCTGCCCCGAATGGAGAAGGACGAGCTCTTCCCGTCGGTCATCTGCTCCGGCCCGTTCCCCAAAAAGAGCTTCTCCATCGGCCACGCCGAGGACAAGCGCTATTACCTGGAGTGCCGGAGGATCCAGGAAAGCTGATTCATACCCTCCATATCGGGGACCCTGTGGGCACGGAGTCACGCCGGGACTCCGATATGGAGGCTGCGATATGGTGGCCGCGATATGGAGGCTGCACCGGCTTGCCGCGCTTCGATTTTGTTTTGACCTGGGGAGTGATGCTTCGTGTACGAGATCGCATTGATACGCCATGGCGAGAGCGCCTGGAACAAGGAGAACCGTTTCACCGGGTGGACCGACGTCCCCCTGTCCGAGAGGGGCATCGAGGAGGCCCGGGCCGCGGGGCGGCTTCTGGTGCAGGAGGGCTATGCCTTCGACCTGGCCTTCACCTCCGTGCTGAAGCGGGCCATCAAGACCCTGTGGCTCGTGCTGGAGGAGATGGACCGGATGTGGATCCCCATCCGAAACTCCTGGAAGCTGAACGAGCGGCACTACGGCGGGCTCCAGGGGCTGAACAAGGCCGAGACCGCGGCGAAGTACGGCGACGAGCAGGTCCGGATATGGCGCCGCAGCTACGATGTTCTTCCTCCCCTGCTGGACAAGGGCGATGAGCGCTACCCGGGCAGAGATCCGCGTTACACGGGGCTCAAGCCGGAGGAGGTACCGGCCGGCGAGTGCCTGGCGGACACCGTCGCCCGCGTCGTGCCCTATTGGACGGAGTCCGTCGTCCCGGAGGTTCGGGCCGGTAAAAAGGTCATCATCGCCGCCCACGGCAACAGCCTGCGGGCCCTGGTCAAGTATCTGGACGGCATCTCCGACAAGGACATCCTGGAGCTGAACATCCCCACGGGCGTCCCCCTGATCTACACGCTGGACAAGGACATGAAGCCCCTGGGACACCGATACCTCGGCGACCCCGAGGCCATCGCCAGGGCACAGGCCGCCGTGGCCGGGCAGGGAAAGGCGAAATAAGCGCCGGGCGCAAGCCGCTCGGCGGCATCCGCCCCATGCCGTCAAAAAATGCCGTCAAAAAATAATGCAGTCAACGAATATTGAAGGAGGCTCTACGGACATGCATTTTTCCGACCGCGTCAAGGCAATGCAGACCTCGCCCATCCGCCGGCTCATTCCCTTTGCCGACGAGGCCAAGAGCAAGGGGAAAAAGGTGTATCACCTCAACATCGGCCAGCCGGATATCAAGACCCCCGACGAATACTTCGAGGCCATCCGTAATTTCAAGGTGGAGACCGTCGCCTACGCGGCCTCGCAGGGCAACAACGACCTCCGTGACGCCGTCAGCTCCTACTACAAGTCCTGGGACATCCCCTACGAGCGCGACGACCTTTACGTCACCAACGGCGGCAGCGAGGCTCTGTGGTTTGCGGTCATGACCATCTGCGACCCCGGAGACGAGCTGTTGGTCCCGGAGCCCTTCTACGCGAACTACAACGCCTTCGCGCAGTCCTCCCTTGCCAGGCTCGTGCCCATTCCCACGAGGGCCGAGGAGGGGTTCCACCTGCCCCCCGCCTCCGTCATCGAGAAGCTCGTCACGCCACGCACGCGCGCAATCTGGATCTCCAACCCCGGAAACCCGACGGGCGCCGTCTACACGCCCGCCGAGCTGGAGATGCTGGCTGGGCTGGCCAAAAAGCACGACCTCTACCTGATCGCCGACGAGGTCTACCGCGAGTTCACCTACGACGGGGAGAAGTTCACCAGCCTGGGGCACATGAAGGACGTGCTGGACCGCGTTGTCATGATCGACTCCGTGTCCAAGCGCTTCAGTGCCTGCGGGGCGCGCATCGGCACCATCGCGATCAAGAACCGGGACTTCATGGGACAGGTGCTGAAGCTCTGCCAGGGGCGACTGTGCGTCTCCAGGCTGGAGCAGGTCGGCGCGGCCGGGCTCTACAAGACCCCGAAGAAGTACCTGGAGGACGTGAACAGGGAGTACAAGGCCCGGCGGGACACCCTTTACAAGGCCCTGAAGTCCATGGACGGCGTGATCTGCGAGGAGCCGAAGGGCGCGTTCTACGTCATGGTCAAGGCCCCCGTGGACGACGCGGAGAAGTTCATCGTCTGGATGCTCCAGAATTTCGACATCGATGGGGAGACGACGATGGCCGCGCCCGGAAACGGGTTCTACGCGACTCCGGACCGCGGCAGGAACGAGATGCGCCTGGCCTACGTCCTGAAGAACGAGGACCTGGTCAAGGCCACGACCATCCTGAAGGGTGCGCTTGCCGCCTACCCGGGGCGCGTCGAGGCCATCAAGGCGTAAGCGCCCATAAACGATTTCGGTATTTCTGCGGGGCACGGGCCGGCAGGGAACGGATAGCGCCGGTCCGTACTTTTTTGGAGGGACCTCATCCGACATGGAATTTCTGAGCGGCATCCCGGCGGGCGGAACCCTGTTCAACGCGCTCGCCATCCTTCTGGGGGGCGCCATCGGCCTTTTTGCCGGCCGTCTTGTCTCGGAGCGCGTCCAGCGCAGCATCTTCCAGTGTCTCGGCCTGTTCTGCCTGTACCTGGGGGCCGACATGGCGCTCAGGATGCAGCACGTCCTGGCCGTCCTGCTGAGCTTCATCCTGGGCACCGCCGCGGGAGAGCTGATGGACCTGGACGTCCGGCTCAACGCCCTGAGCGATCGGATCAAGGCGAGGCTGCGAATCGGCAGCAAGACCTTCACCGAGGGGTTCGTCACCGCCACCCTGCTCTTCTGCATCGGCTCGATGGCAATCCTGGGGGCGATCGAGGACGGCGTCCGAGGGAACCCCGGGCTGCTCGTCACCAAGGGGGTCATGGACGGCACCGCCACCCTTTTTCTGACCGCCTCGCTCGGCGTCGGCGTGCTCTTCTCGGCCCTGCCCGTCCTGCTCTACCAGGGAGCACTGACGTTAGCCGCCGGCTGGGCCCAGGCCCTCATCACCCCGGCGATGCTCGCCGACCTCTCGGGTCTGGGCGGGCTCATGATTATGGGAATCGGCCTGAACCTTTTACGGATAACGGAAATTCGGACGGGAAACATGCTCCCGGGGCTGGTCCTCATGCTGCTGTTCTCGGCCCTTTTCTGAGGGACGGGACTCACACACGCGGCAGGCCCCCTGACACAGGGGGCCTGCACTTTTTCCGGCATAATTCCAATTCCAAATCATCCGTGTGAAACGGTCTGGATTTGGACTTTACGCCTCCGCTGGCGCGCCGCCGGGCGACGGTTTTCCCCGCCGCCGGCCCCACCACAGGCGGACCGCCCAGCAGACGCGATAGGCCGCGGGGATGGAGAGGAGCGCCAGCAGCCCTCCGGCGACCAGTCCCCCGACGGCGACCACCGCGATGGGCGCGCGCATCTCCGAGCCGCGCCCCGACGAGAGCATCAGCGGCAGCAGGGAGACGACGGAGGTGACGACGGCCATGACCAGGGACTTGAAGCGTACCTTGCAGGCCGTCTCGATGGCCTCGTAGGGGTGCTTTCCCTCCAGTCTCAGGACCTCGGCGTAGTCCACGACGACGATGGCGTTGTTGACCACCATGCCCACAAGCATGATCATGCCTATCAGGGAGAAGATCGAGATGTTGACCCCCGCCATCAGCATGGCGGGCACGACCCCAATCATCGCCATGGGCACCGTGAACAGGATGACCGCGGCGTAGGTCCAGGACTCCAGGATCGCCGCCACTACGATGTAGGTCACGACGATGGCGATGATCATCGTCCGGATCAGCTCGGCGAAGTTCTCCGCCATATCCTCGCTCTCGCCGCCAAAGGAGACCTCGACACCATTGGGCAGCTTCATCCCGGAGACGAGCTCCTGCATCCTGGCGTTGCCCTCGCCCGACGTGATGAACCGCACGTTGCCCGTCACCACGACGGTGCGCCGGCGCTCGATGCGGCGAATCTCCGTCGGTGCGTCGCTCCAGGCCACGTCGGCCATCTCGTCCAGGGGGACCAGCCCATAGCTTGTCATGATCGGCAGTGCCGACACCGTGTAGATGTCCCCCGCCTTCTCGCGGTCCAGGCGCGCCTTGATGTCGTACTCGAAGCCGCCCTGGCGGAACTTGCCCGCGTAGGCACCGATCAGGTAGCCCCGGACGATACCCGACAGGTCCGAGATGTTGAGCCCCAGCGGGGTCAGCCTCCAGCGGATGGGGAGCACCCGGAGCTCCGGCTTGCCCATCTCCATCGAGAGGCTCAGGTCGCGCACGCCGGGGACGCTGCGCCCGCGGCTGCGAATTTCCTCCGCAACGGCGTAAAGGGTCAGGAGATCGTCCCCATTGACGCGAATCTCAATCGGGTTTCCGAAGCCGACTCGGGTCGCCGTGGTCGTCGTCTCCACGCCCTCCAGCGTCGCCAGGAAGGGACGAATTTTATCCGCGACGGACTGGGTCGAGGGACGTTCGGGGTCCTCCTTCAGGTAGACGGCGACCGAAGCCTTGAAAATAGCCGTCTCGCGCTTGGAGGCGCCCACCGTGGAGACCACGTCGCGGATCCAGCGTTTTTCCTCCATCGTGGAGATGAACGCCTCCACCCGCCGCACCATCTCCTCCGTCCGCCCCAGGGAGGCGCTGTTGTCCAGCGTCAGGCTGATGGTGATCGTCCCGTCGTCCGTTGTGGGAAGGAACTCCGAGCCGATGAACCCGCCAAGCCGAAGCGAGCCGTAGGTCAGCAGGAGCGTCAGGATCACGGCGATCAGCGGGAACCGCATCGCCCCGCGCAGCAGGAGGAGGAAGAGGTCCTGAAACCCCTCGAAGAGCCAATTCCACCAGCCCGTCAGGATACGTCCCAGAAGGGGCGGTTTCGCGCTTCCCGGGCGGATGCGCGCCGCCAGGCAGGGCGTCACGGTCATGGTGACCCACAGGGAGAAGAGCGTGGCGTACACGATCGTCACCGCGTAGGGCTTCAGGAACTGCCCGGCGATGCTGGACATCAGGGCGACGGGCATGAACACGCCCAGGTTCGTCAACACGCCTGCCAGAACGGAGACGGAGATCTCCACGGTCCCCTCCTCCGCGGCCTCGAAGGGTGCGTACCCCATGTCCCGGTAGCGGTAGATGTTCTGGATGATCAGGATGGAGTTCATGACGAGGGTCCCCATGGAAAGGGCCAGGCCCAGGGAGCTCATGAGGTTGAGGGTGTAGCCGTGCATCTGCATGGGGACGAAGGTCGCCATGAAGGCAACGGGCATGGACACGGCCACGATGAAGGTGGCCGACAGGCGCCCCAGGAACAGGTAGATGACCAGGGCCGTCAGCAGGATGCCCACGCCGGTGTCGCGGATGACGTTCTTGACCGAGGTCTCGATGTAGCTCGTGTCATCGTAGGTGTAGTTCATCCTGAAGTCGGGAAGGGTTTTCAGGGTTGCCTCCAGAATGCGCTTGATCGCCTTTCCCGCCTCCACGACGTCGGCATTGGCGCGCGGACTGACCCGCATCTGGACGACCTCGCGGCCGTTGGCCCGGGCCATGGACCGGACGTCCTCCTCGCCGTCCACCACCTTGCCCAGCAGGGACAGCGGAACGGGCTGACCGTTCGCGGCGGGGATCAGGATGTCCTCCAGCTGCTCCACCTCGTTGAACTCGCCCATCAGGCGCAGGGAGACCTCGTCCTTCTCCTGCGTGACGTATCCCGATGGGTTGGTCTGGTTGTTGGCCGCCACGACCGAGCAGATCCTCTGGTAGGAGACGCCGTAATCGCTCAGTGCCGCGGGGTCCAGGACGATCTGGATCTCACGGTCCCGCCCTCCCACGACGTCCACCTGCCCCACGCCCTCGACGCGCGCGACGAGAGGCTTGATCCGGTCGTCGATGAACTTCTTGGCCTCCTTCTCGGGGAGCTCGGAGGTGAAGGAGGCGATCAGGAAGGGCTGGGCGTTGATGTCGAACTTCGTGGAGACCGGCTCGTTCGCGTCCCTGGGGAGGTCCGACACCTTGGCCTTGACCTTGTTGTTGACGTCCACCAGCGCCAGGTCGGGGTTCGTCCCCGACTCCATCTCGACGGCAAGCATCGACACGCCGTCGCGGGAGTAGCTCGTGATCGTCTTGAGCCCCTCCAGGTCGGAGAGGGCGTCCTCCAGAGGCTTGGAGACCAGCTGCTCGATCTCGTTGGGGCCGGCCCCCGTGTAGGTCGTCCGGACCAGGATGAACGGCAGCTCGACGCTGGGATAGAGCGTCACCCCCAGGCTCAGGTAGCTGCTGATGCCCAACAGGACCCAGATGACGACCGAACAGCCCGTGAAGACCGGACGCTGGATGCAGAACCGTATGAAACCTCTCATGAAGTTCCTCGATCCTCAAAGGCAGCCCCTAAAGGGGCTGATCCTCGCCGAAGTCCAGGTTTTTGGAGACCGGGACGCCGTCGTAGAGGCTGCGGTTTCCGCTCACGATCAGCTCGTCCCCGACGCTGAGCCCCGAGGTCACGACGACCCTGCCGCCGCGCCCCGAGCCCGTCGTGATCGTCACGCTCCGCGCCACGTCGCCGGAGGCGACGTAAACCGACTGCGCGTTGCCCCTGTAGATCACGACGTCGGACGGAATGACGATGACGTCATTTTTCTTCTCCACCAGGAAGCGCCCCTCGACGTAGGTCCCGGGCAGCACGCCGGCGTCCTGCTTCAGCCCCACGACCACGGGATACAGCCCCGAACCGCTCTGCGCCTCGGGGCTGACGCGCTTGACCCAGCCGACGCTCCGCGTCCCGTCGACGTAGATATCCACGGAGGTCTGCTTGTTGATGTTGAAGATGTCCTTCTTGGAGACCATCAGCTGCGCCTCCATCTCCGAGGGATCGACGATGGAGACGAGCGGCTTGCCCATCTCCGCCACCTCGCCCGGCTCCACGTTGCGGGCCGAGACGATCCCGTCGATGCTGGCCTTGAGCTCCGTCCTCAAAAGGGTGGACTGCGAGCTCCTCAGCCCCGCCTCCACCGACTTCAGGGCCGCATAGGCCTTGTCCACCTCGGCCTGCGAGACGCCGCCCTTCTTCCTAAGCTCGTTCAGGCGTTTGTAGTTCAGCAGGGCCTCGTCGTACCCCGTCCGGCTGGCCTGCGCCCTGGCCGTTCTATCGGCGGCCAGGAGCGAGACCACGGTCTGTCCCTTCTTGACGCGGTCGCCGACCTGGACATGTACGGCCCTCACGATCTCCCGCTCGAAGGTCGTGACGTCCTGGGTGTGCACGGCCTTGGCCTGACCGTAATAGCTGCGCCAGCCCTCCCATGAGCCGGGCTTCAGGACCATCGTGGTGACCGGAAAGCTGATCTTCTCCGCCGCCTCCAGGGATTTCAGGTTGGCCGCATCCTGCGAGAGCCTGGCGTTCACGGCAAGCCACACCGCCGCCCCCGCGAGCGCCAGTAGAGACACCCACAGCACGAACCTCAGTTTGTTCAAATACGACACCAAACGTCTCCACATGCTCCATTCCTCCCCACAAACAAGACGACGACGGCCCATCACGGGGCCAGCATCCTCCGGCTCAGATCGTTCATGACCTCCAGATACCGGCGGGATATCCGCTCCGCCTCGTCGTCCGCACACGTTCCGCCGCGGCACATCACGCCGAACAGTTCGAGGTTCATCACCTTTCCGACGGCCCATATCAAGCGCTGGATCGTCACGGCCCCCAGATCGTCCCGAACGGCCCCAAGCCTCTGTCCGTTCTCTATGAACCGGGACAGGAAACGGATGGGGCGCTCGAACGCTTTCCAGAAGGGGTCGTCGAACGACAGGTCGCGCTCGCTCAGAATCATCAAGATGCGCCCAAAGGAGGGGTTCGCCATGAAGAAGGCGACCTCCCTCCGCCGATACGCCAAGACGGCGTCCCAGTACCCCTCCTTCGTCTCGGGGAACTCCAGGTCCTTTATCGCATCCAGGAAGCGCTCTCCGATGTCCTCGATGACCGTACAGAACAGGGCGTCCTTGTTCTCGAAATAGTAATAGACCGCTCCCTTGCTGAGGCCGGAACGCTCTATGATCCTGTTGTAGGAGGCGTTCTGCAGGCCTTGCTCGTTGAACTCCTCGACGGCGGCCGCGATCAGCCGCGCTTTTTTGTCGTCCTTCAGCCGTTCCTGCCTGACGATCTCCCTCATCTCCCTCCCGTCCCGACAAATCCAACCGATCTTGCATCCTTCGGTAAACCCTCCGGTTCGACCGGTCGGTCTAATCTGCGATGAGGGGATTATACTCCCTTCAACATAAAAGGCAAGAGGGCCGATGCGCGAATTTGGGCCTATCGAAAAAGCCTCCCACCCGCATTTGGGATGGGAGGCTCTGCGGGGGACGCCGGCGTCCCCCGTACTTGGGTCGGGCGAAGCTCGCGGGAATGGTGAGGCGCCCTCCGGCTACAGTTTCCCCTCACGGATCCACTGGGCCAGGGGGAGCGCGAAATACGTCAGCAGGATGTCCGCTCCCGCCCGGACGAGGCAGACCGCCGCCTCGGAGACG
>CAJPSE010000017.1 GCA_905373185.1 uncultured Fretibacterium sp. | reverse complement strand
TCTCTGACTACTTATAGGGTGACTTTATCACTGAACAACGACAGGGGGTACGTTTTTTATTGACAAGATCGAGTCCGGCATATAAAATACTGCTCGTTGTGAGAATGGGGCTATAGCTCAGCTGGGAGAGCGCTTGAATGGCATTCAAGAGGTCAGGGGTTCGAATCCCCTTAGCTCCACCATAAGAACAATTCACTGAATATCATAGAGGCACAAAACCCCTGATTTATCAGGGGTTTTTACTTTATTCGCCCCTTATGATATTCATGGAAATTCATATCAAGTTAGAGCGAACCCGTATAATAAACCGTAATGGAAGTTCTATCGCGTCTTCCCCGCATAATCCCGTTTTATAGGCTATAATCAGGGCGGAATTTCAAGCTTCGCAAAAGGACGAGCCGAGCGGAACCCCTTCGGGCCGGAAGGGTTTTTGTGCGGTTTTTTCCGCTTTTGGAGGTTTGGAGCCGTCATCTACCTTTAATGTGATTATGGGGAGGTCTTGCACTGTGTGGCTGATTCTTGTGTTCGTTACCCTTGTTTTTGGCGTCGTAGCAGGCGGCTATGCGTGGATGGTGTTTCAGAAGCTTCGTGAGGGAAAGATCGAGAACGACCGGATCGTCGAGCTCTCGACAATCATTCACAGGGGGGCCATGGCGTTTCTCAAGAAGGAGTACACCTGGCTGGCGCCTTTCGTTGGCGTCGTCGCCCTGCTGCTGTGGTGGATGCTCGGGTTCGGGTCGGCCTTCGCCTTCGTGCTGGGTGCGTTCTGCAGCGCTGCAGCCGGGTATATCGGGATGTACGTCGCGACCAACGCGAACGGGCGTACGACCTTCGCAGCGACGAAGGACGCGGGTTCCGCCCTCGAGACGGCGTTCTCCGGAGGCAGCATCGTGGGCATGGTCGTCGTGGGGCTGGGGCTCGTGGGCCTTGCCGTCTCTTACACCTTCCTCAGCGTCGAGACGCTGACGGCCTTCGGCATGGGCGCCAGCAGCATCGCGCTCTTCGCCCGCGTGGGCGGCGGCATCTACACCAAGGCCGCGGACGTAGGTGCCGACCTGGTGGGTAAGGTCGAGGCCGGAATTCCCGAGGACGACCCCCGCAACCCGGCGGTCATCGCGGACAACGTAGGCGACAATGTGGGTGACATCGCCGGCATGGGTGCGGATCTCTTCGAGTCCTACGTCAATTCGATCCTTGCGGCCATGGCCATCGGCCTCGCCTTCTCCTTCACGGAGGGCGACAGGGCCCTGGGGCTCTGGGGCGTCGGATTCCCGCTCTTCCTGTCGGCATGGGGCATCGTGGCCTCCATCGTCGGTTGCATGATGATCTCCAAGAAGGCCCCCTACGCCGAGTGCATTGTGGGCATCGTTCGCAGGATTCCAGGAATGGACAAGGTCATGGAGCGCATTGACGGCGGCGACGCGGCCTTTGCCCTGAGGGCCGGGACCTTCACGGCCGGCGCCATGATGATCGCCGGGACCTTCATCCTGAGCATCCTCTTCTTTTGGTCCAAGTCGATGCACGTCTTCCTGTCCGTGACCTCCGGCGTCCTGGCTGGCGTTCTGATCGGCTACGTTACGGAGGTCTACACCTCGGGCGACTACCGCTTCGTCAAGACCGTCGCAGCCTCCTCCGCGACGGGCCCGGCGACCGTCATCCTCTCCGGGCTCTCCCTGGGGATGCAGTCGGTCGGCATCCCCGTCCTCCTGATCTGCCTCTCCACCCTGATCAGCTACTCCCTGGCGGGTATGTTCGGCGTAGCCTGCGCTGCGGTCGGCATGCTCTCCATCACGGGCATCGCCCTGAGCGTCGACGCCTACGGGCCTATCTCCGACAACGCGGGCGGCATCGCCGAGATGAGCGAGCTCCCGGGCGAGGTGCGCAAGATCACCGACAAGCTGGACGCCATCGGGAACACCACCGCCGCCATGGGTAAGGGCCTGGCCATCGGCTCCGCCGCCCTCACCGCCTTGGCGCTCTTCGTCGCCTACTCTCAGGCAGCGCGGATCGAGGCCATCGACATCATGAATCCCAAGGTCATCGTCGGCCTGCTGCTGGGTGGCATGCTGCCCTTCCTGTTCTGCTCGCTCTCCATCGAGGCCGTGAGCCGTGCGGCCCAGGCGATGATCGAGGAGGTCCGCCGCCAGTTCCGCGACATCGCGGGGATCATGGAGGGGACCGGCAAGCCAGAGTACGAGAAGTGCGTGGCCATCTCCACCCACGCCGCACTCATCGAGATGGTCATCCCCGGCCTTCTGGCCGTGCTCTCCCCCGTCGTCGTCGGCGTGATCCTGGGCAAGGAAGCGCTGGGCGGCCTTCTGGGCGGGGCCATTGTGACGGGCGTCATGATGGCGCTCTTCATGGCTAACTCGGGCGGCGCGTGGGACAACGCGAAGAAGTTCATCGAGGAGGGCAACCACGGCGGCAAGGGGTCGGCCAACCATGCCGCGGCGGTCGTCGGCGACACGGTGGGCGACCCCTTCAAGGACACCGCCGGCCCGAGCCTCAACATCCTCATCAAGCTGATGACGGTGGTCGCGCTGGTGCTGGCGCCGCTGTTCAGGTAAGCGGTGTCGTTCGCTTATGTCAAACGGCGGCACATAAGCAAAAAACCAGTGAAGCGTAGCGGGCTGTGCCCCAAAAGCGGTGCTTTATCGGTTGCCGCCGTTCGGCGAAGCAGTCGACTCGAGGCAAAACATGCGACGATTCAGTAAAACAGGCAATCGGCGGACGTGAATTGGCCGATAAAGCGTTATAATGCGGGAGGGCCCTGGGCCCTCCCTTTTTTGTTGCTGTCGATATCAAGTTTCTATATCAAGTTTCTATCGAATTTTAACAAGGAGCTCAGTGCAGCGTGCAGAATGACGACGTCAGACGGGTCAAGGAAAGGCTGGATATCCTGGAGGTCATCGGCGACCGGGTGAGGCTCCACCGGGCGGGCCGAGGTTATCTGGGGCTCTGTCCTTTCCACGACGAGAAGACCCCGTCCTTCCACGTCTCTCAAGAGCGCCAGAACTACCACTGTTTCGGATGCGGACGCGGTGGGGACGTCTTCACCTTCGTCATGGAGACGGAGGGGCTGGACTTCCGCCAGGCCCTGGAGCTCCTGGCCGGCCGTGCCGGTGTCGTGCTGACCCGTTCCGAGCCCAGGCGGAGGACCTCCGGCAACCTGTACGAGGTCCTGGAGCTGGCGGGGAAGTTCTTCAGCACCCTTCTGGCCGCCCCCGAGGGCGCGGCGGCAAGGGCCTACCTGGCCCGCCGCAGTCTCTCCATGGATGACGCCGCGCGGTTCGGCCTGGGGTGGAGTGCCAATTCCTGGGACTCGTTGTCCCGACATCTGAGGGATGCGGGCGTGACGGACCGCGAGGCGCTCGACGCGGGGCTCGTCCTGGAAAGCCAGCGCGGCGGGGTCTACGACCGTTTCCGGGGGCGTCTGACCTTTCCCATACGCGACGTCGCAGGCCGCGTGATCGCCTTCGGCGGCAGGCTCGTGGACGGCGAGGGGGCAAAGTACATCAACAGCCCGGAAGGGGCTATCTACAGCAAGCGACGGAACCTCTACCTGCTCCACGAGGCCCGGGGCGCCATCCGGGAACGGGGACGCTCCATCCTCGTGGAGGGATACATGGACGCCCTTCGGCTCCACCTGAACGGCTATGCCGAGGCCGTCGCCTCGTTGGGCACCTCCCTGACGGAGGAACAGGCGCGGCTTCTGAAACGCTTCGGAGACCGCTGCTACATCTGCTACGACAGCGACACGGCCGGCCAGGAGGCGACCCTGAGGGGCATGTACGTCCTGCAGGGGCTGGGGCTGGACGTCCAAGTGATCACAATCCCGTCCGGCAAGGACCCGGACGAGCTGCTCTCCTCCCCCAGAGGCGGGGAGCTCTTCGAGGAGGCCCTCGAAAAGGCCCGGCCCCTGGTACTCCAGCACCTGGCTGCGGTGCAGCCGCTGCTGGACAGGCCCGAGACCCGGCGCAGCGGGGTGGAGTCCCTGTTCGGGGGGCTGGCCCAGCTCCAGCCCTCGGCGCTCGCCCCCAGCGTTCCCCAGCTGGCGGGCGCATTGGGCCTCTATCCGCACGAGTTCTGGCGCGAGCTGGAGGCGTTTCGGCGTGGGCGTGGGGCGGACAGGAGGGAGGCCCCCGCGGAGGGTCCACCTGGCGGGAACGTCCGTGCCCCACGGCCTCCCGAGCTCGACCCCCTGGAGGCCGCGCTCTGCTCGCTCCTGTGGCGCAGGGAGGATTGCCGCCGCAGACATCGGCCGGAGGACCTGCTTGCGCTCCTCTCCGACGACCGGGTCAAGGAGGTCGTCCTGGCGGTGCTCATGGAGTCCCCCGCCTCGCTGGAGGCCCGGTGGCTCGCCATTGGCGACCGTTTTCCCCCGGCGCTCATCGCCCAGGGGGACGCCTTCTGCGACGAGCTGGAGCACGCCGACGCCGACCTCTGGGACCTCGTTCTCGCGGGCCTGCTGCGGCGGCGGGACGAGGCGCGCCTGCGTCTCCTGGACGCGAAAATGAAGCGCCGCGTGGCGTCCCTGGAGGAGATGGCCGAGATGCAGCGCCTGGCCGCGGAGCTGAAACGCAGGCGGTGAGCACCGTCGGCGCCGTGGAACACGTTCGATTTCGGTAAGGTTCGGGCACGTGTCAGAGAGTCCGGACAAAGAGGAGTCTGAACATCCAATGCCTATAAAAACTCTGCATAAGAGCATTCGTTTCAAATTCGGCATTCTTCTCGGCATCTTCGCCCTGACCATGATCACGTCGATCTATGGAATCATGCGGGACGACGTCATGCAGATGGAGGAGTCCCTGATCGCGAACAGGCTGAACGCGGACATCAACTACATCGAGGACCTGATCGGCAGCGGGGACTGGAACGTCCGGGACAACGCCATCTATAGGGGCCATACCCTGATCGGCGACGGCACGGTGAAAAATGCAAACGTCGAGCCGTTTCTGGATCACGAGCGCAAGACGGGGACGTTCTCCTACGTGTTCATCAAGTGCGGCGACGAGGGACTCGGCCGCGTGGAGGACACGCCGACGCAGAAGGGCTACCGGCAGGGGCATTTCCTGCGCGTTGCCGGAAGCACGAAGGACCCCTACGGCAAATCCATCGTCGGGACTTATATCGACAAGCAGGTAGCGGACGTCATCGACGCAAAGGGATTCTACGAGGGCGAGGCCAACGTCGCCGGGGGCATGATCTACTGCCGGTACAACGCGCTGAAGGACACGGACGGAAACGTCGTCGGCGTCATCGTCGTCGGGCGCAACATCTCCGAGTTGCGGAAGCAGGCCGGAGATGTCGTTCATGCGATGTCGGCGGGTATCGTCGCAGCGATTCTTCTTCTGGGAGGCGTCCTGTTCCTGATCGTCAATCGCTGGATCTCCACCATCCGAAAAATTGTAATTCATCTCAAGCACATCGAAGAGGGCGACCTTCCCGAAGAACCGCTCGCGTCCCATACGGAGGACGAGATGGGGCTCCTGGTCACGGGAATCAACCTCATGGTCGATTCCTTCAGGGAAAAGGAGGCCCTGCGCCAAAAATCCGAGATAGACCAGCTTACGGGGGTATCGAACCGGTTCGGCCTGAACCGCTATTTCGAGGGGGCCTTCGAGGACTGCTATCAAAACGGCAGGCCTCTGGCGGTGGGGATCCTGGACATCGACTTCTTCAAACCCTTCAACGACAACTACGGCCATCAAGCCGGCGATGACTGCATCGTCATGCTGGCCGACATCCTAAAGGAGATAGAGAGGGAATACGGCACCTTCTGCGCCCGCTTCGGCGGCGACGAGTTCATCGTCATCGCCTGCGGGCTCGGGCATGAGGAAATAGAGGCGATCGCCCAGGGAATAAAGGACAAGCTCCTCGAAAAGCACGTTCCTCATGCCCATTCTCAGGTGTCGGACATCGTGACGGTCTCGCAGGGATACTGCTACGGCGTTCCGGTGCAGCACAAGAAGCTGAACGACTACCTCTATGTGGCGGACGGCGCCATGTACGAGGTGAAGGAGAGTTCGAAGAACGGCTTCAAGGTTGTGGAGATGACCCACGATTTCCGTCCGGTGATCGCGGATCGGGACAGCAAACATCGGGATTGACTTGCAGGCTCCAAACTTTGACCTACCATCTTTGGCCCCGAGGGGCAAATAAACGGGAGGTGCCGTCATGGATAAAGCGGAACTCAAAAGGCTGATCGACACGGCCGCGGGGCGCGTCCCCCCGGACCTGGTCATCAGGGGCTGCAAGGTGGTCGACGTCTACAGCGGCGCCGTCTCCGAGGGGGACATAGCCGTCTGCGGGGGGATCATCGCCGGCGTGGGGAGCTACCGGGGAAACGAGGAGATCGACGGAACGGGGCTGTACGCGGCTCCGGGGTTCATCGACAGCCACATCCACATCGAGTCCTCCTACGTCAGCCCGGAGGAGATAGGGCGCCTGCTGGTCCCTCACGGCGCCACCACGATCATCGCGGACCCCCACGAGATCGTGAACGTCTGCGGGCTCGCTGGGCTGGACTACATGCTGGACGCATCCGAGGGAACGAGCCTGGACATCAAGTACATGCTGCCCTCCTGCGTACCGGCCACCCCGTTCGAGCACGCGGGGGCCGTCATCGACGCGGCGGCGATGGAGAAACCGCTGACCGACGACCGTATTCTCGGCCTTGGGGAATTCATGGATTATCCGGGGGTCGTCTCCGCCGCCGACGGCATCCTGGACAAATTGCTCGCCGCAAAATCGGCCGGAAAGCTCATAGACGGCCACAGCCCCGCCATAAAGGACCTCGAGCTCAACGCCTATGCGGCAGCCCAAATTCACACGGACCACGAATGCGGCACGGTCGAGGAGCTGAGGGACCGCATCGCCCGGGGGATCTACATCCTGCTGCGCCAGGGATCGGCGTGCCACGACCTGCGCAACCTCATCAAGGGCGTCACCCCCGAGAACAGCCGGCGGTGCCTGCTCTGCAGCGACGACCGCCAGCCCAAGACCATCCTGGAGCTGGGGCACCTGGACGACCACCTGCGCATCTGTCTGGAGGAGGGGTTGGACACGATCACCGCCATCCGCATGGCGACCCTGAACGCCGCCGAATGCTACCGCCTGTACGACCGGGGAGCCATCGCGCCCGGACTGCGCGCCGATATCGTGCTGCTGGACGACCTGTCCCATTTCAAGGTGCGCCGGGTCCTCATCGGCGGGGTCGAGGTCGCGCGGGAGGGTAAGTACCTTCCCCCCATCAAGCGTCACAGCATAGCTTCGGTCTCCGGGAGCATACGCCTGAAGGACTTCTCGGAGAAAAGGTTGAAGATGCACCTCTCCTCCAGGCGGGTCAACGTCATCGGCATCATCCCCGGCAGCGTGGTCACCCGGAAGAAGGTGGCCGATGTGACGCTGAGCGCGGACGGTGATTTCGTCTACGACCCCAAACAGGACATCGTCAAGATGGCGGTGGTGGAGCGCCATAAGAATACGGGAAACGTCGCGCTCGCCCTTCTGGAGGGCTACGGCATCAAGCGGGGGGCCGTAGCGCTGTCCATAGCCCACGACTCCCACAACATCATCGTGGTGGGGACGAACGACGCCGACATGGCCTTCGCCGTGGAGCAGCTGAAGGACCAAAACGGCGGCGTGGTGTTGGCGCTCGACGGCAAGGTCCTGGAGAACATGCCGATGCCCATCGGCGGCATCATGAGCGACCAGAGCGGCGAATGGGTCGACCGGAGGCTGAACCGGCTCCATCGGGTGGCGCTCCAGGAGCTGGGGGTAAATGCCGACATCGAGCCCGTCATGACCCTGTGCTTCATGTCCCTGCCCGTCATCCCGGAGATCAAGCTGACGGATATGGGGCTGTTCGATGTGACCCGATTCGACTTCATTGATATCGAGGCGGAATAAGCAGACGACCGGCCCTGGTAAAAACTGTAGCACCTCACTGCGTCGAAGCGAAGCCACGGGGCTTCGCCTCGACGTAAGCAATCAACACGCCCCGCGAGGCTGACCGCCTCACGGAAGGCGGTTGCCTGCTTAGCAGACGACCGGTCCCTCCCTCTCCGGGCCACTGGGCCTCAGTGCCTGAGGCGCTTGTTGATCTCATCGAACTCCCGCCGGATCGCCTCGTTCTCGAAAGGAAGGATCTCCGGCATGGAGAGCGCGTGGATGGAGTCGAACAGCTCGAGGCCCGAGCGGATGAGGTTCCGCAGGTCACCGGAGCTCCGCACCGTCCGATAGGTGTTCTCGGCCAGGTCGCGGCTGCGCCGCAGGTCGGCCAGGTTGTCCAGGATCCCCCTGTGCTGCGAATCCAGCAGCTGCGTGTACAGTTCGGCGACGCGCAGCGTCATGGCGTTGGACTCCGCGTTGAGGGCGAAGGACTTTTTCTGCGAGTCCGAGTAGCCCGCCTGGGAGGCCTTGGCCAGGGCCTCCTTGCGCAGCGCCTCGGCCTCCCTCCCAATTTCGCCGAGCCGCGGCTTGTACTCCCCGTCTATTCTCCGCACCAGCTCCTCCTGAGTATGGATCAGCAGGTCGTTCAGCACCAGATACAGGCCGCTGTAGCGGCGGTTGATCTCCAGATTGTCCCGGTCCTCCCGAGAGAGCTCCGCCAGCTTCTCGACCATCGCCCTGACGTTGGAGAAGACCACGGCGTTCTGCAGCAGGTCGTCCCCCGTCACGGAGCTCAGCAAAATGTCTATCTGCCGGTCGTCCAGCTGAAGCCCCAGCCCGCGGAGCGCCTCGGCGAGCTGCGCATTGACCGCCGAAAGGGCCCGCTCCCTGTCGGCGATCTCCCCCTCCAGCTCGGAGAGCCGTTCGTCTATTTTCGCCCGCGTCCTGACCCAGGGCAGGCGCGAGCTCTCCGGGGCCGAGATGCGCTGATTCCGAAGCCCGTCCGCCTCCAGACGCAGTTTCGGGATCTCCGCCCGCAGCTCCAGGGCCTGACGCCGCAGGTCTCCGGCCCGCCCCTGGGCCAGTATCTCCAGGGCCCGATCCAGCAGCTCGTCGATCTTTCGGGCGTTGCTGGTCCGGTCCGCGCCGAACCACGAGGACGCCGGCAGCGTCTCCTGTTTGTCCCTCAGGGACAGGGCGTCCGACAACGTCTCGGTCAGGCTGCCCCACTTCTCGACCAGATAGGACGGCAGGGAGTCCTCCGACGCGGCAAAGACCGACGACGCGGACAAAAGGAACAAAGCGGCAAGCGTTATCGCGACGCGCCCTCCCGCAACCGTCGACCTCCTGTTTTTTGAAGCATACCCCCAGTTTTTTTCACGAAGGCCCGGAAAGCTCACCCCATGCGGCACCACGCGGAACACCTCCTCCAAAGACGACGAATCGTCAGGTCGTCAAAGACCTTCCGGCGAAATGATATCATAGTTTCCGCTGTCGCCCGTACCGTGGCATAGCGGAAGGAGGCATCGTCATGTCCAATTTATCGTTGCTGCTGATCGAAAACGCGGACCTGTTCTCCCCGGCCCCCCTCGGGCCGAGGACGGTCTCGGTCGTTGGGGGCAAAATCTCCGGCATCCATCCCGCCGGGTCCGCCAAAGACTTGAGGCTCCACCTGGAGCGACTCTGCCCCAAGGTGACGGTGCTCGACGCAGAGGGGGGAAAGGTATTGCCCGGCATCATCGATCGCCACGTGCACTTCAACGGCGCGGGCGGCGAGGGAGGCCCCCGATACCGCACTCCACCGCTCCAGCTCTCCGCATTCATCCGAGCCGGGGTGACCTCGGCGGTCGGGCTCACGGGGACCGACGGAACCTGCCGGGGCCTGCGCGACCTCCTGATGAAGGCTCGTGGGCTGGAGGAGGAGGGACTGAGCACCTGGATACTGACGGGCAGCTATGCCCTTCCCTCCCCGACTCTGACGGGCGGCGTGATGGACGACCTTTGTCTGATCGACAAGGTGATCGGGCTCAAGATCGCCCTCTCGGACCACCGCAGCGCGCATCCCACGGTCGACGAACTGCGCCGCGCGGTCTCGGAGGCCCGCGTCGGAGGAATGCTCGCCGGCAAGGCCGGGACGGTCTGTGTCCATATGGGATCGGAAGCTCCGGCCTTCGAGCCGCTGCTCGCGGCCGTCGATGGGACGGACATCCCCTTGGCGCAGTTCGCCCCCACCCACGTCTCGCGCAGTGAAGCGCTCCTGGAGAAGGCCGTGGAATACGGGCTTCGGGGCGGAAACCTCGACCTCACCGCGGCGCCTGGGGAAAAACCTGTCTTCGGCATTCCGACGCATCGCGCCGTAAAACACCTGCTGTCCGGCGGCGTGTGCCCCGAACGCATCACCCTGAGCTCCGACGGCAACGGCAGCATGCCGCGCTTCGACGCGGAGGGCAAATTGACAGGCATGGGCATCGGCCCCATCGAGTCCGTTCTGGACTGCATCCTGGAGTTGATGGAGGACCCCGAGGTTGGTCCGGAGAAGGCTATCGGCATGGCGACGAGCCACGTAGCCGACCAGCTCTCCCTGCCGCACAAGGGGCGTATCGAGAGAGGCCGCGACGCCGACATCCTGGTCCTGGACGACCGAAACGCCCTGCGTCACGTGGTGGCGAAGGGCCGTGTGATGATGAAGGACGGCAGCGTGTCAGTCAGGGGGACGTTCGAATAAGGATTTGGACAGGCAAGTCGAGACACCACACGGGGGGCCTCACGGACTGAATCAGTTTTCTCAGGCGCCCCCCGGACCGGATCAGCGGGAGAACATCCGTCCGATCCCCTGGACCAGGGCGTTGAAGCTGGCCGAACGATTGCTTCCGTCCACTCTGAGGCAGGGGGCTATCCGCTCCGAGCCGCTCAGCTTCTGATAGCTTTCTTGTGTCAGCTTCCTGAGCTCCTGGCATGCGTTGGACAGGGCATCCGGCATCCTGTATTTTTTTCGTTTCTGACGGTCCGCCAGGCCGGACAGGCCCAGCCCCTCCTCAACGGCGCGCAGGTCGCCAAGGTAGAAGCTCTCGAGCTCGTGACAGGCTATCCGGATGAGGGTGCGGTCCTCCTTCCCCGTCCTCCTGACGAGCTCCTGCAGGTTTTGTTTGACGGCAATGCAATCTCCCGCATCCTGATCCCTCAGGACGAGGAACCACGTGTCGGGCTTTCTCCACAGCCGGATTTTCCTCACCAGCTGCTTTTCCAGATCCTGTTTGCCCTCGAAGGGGATGTAAACGGTTTCGCAGTCCTCCGGGATGAGGTGCGGTAGAATGCCCCGAAGCATCGCCTCCGCCGAGCGCTCCTCCAAAAGGCAGACAAGAGTGCTCATCGGGGATCCGCCTTGCCAAAGAGTCCCTGCTTCCAGAGGTATCCCATCTGGTCCCCATCCTTCATATAGTCCACAATCTGGGGGTCGTCGCTGGCGCGTCGGATGTCGGTGAACCCGGCCTCGTTCTTCTCCAACCAGAAGACCTCGTCCACCTCGATGGCATTCAGGAAATCCGGGGAATGCGTGGACACGAATACCTGTCCCCCCCTCAGGGCGTATTCGCGAAACTCCTCCGCAAGTGCGGACAGAAGTTTGGGGTAAAGCTGATTCTCCGGCTCCTCGACGCATAAAAAGGGATGCGGCTGGGGATCGTGCAGCAGGACGAGGTAGGCGAACATCTTGATGGTCCCATCGGAGACGAACTTATCGATAAAGGGGTCCTCGAAGGTGTCGTTCCTGAACTTCAGCAGCAGCCTTCCGTCAAGCGTGTCCTCGGTCTCGATGTCGCACACGCCCGGGACCCGCTCCCGCATCTTCCGGAGGATGCTTTGAAAAACCTCCGGATAGGAATCATGCAGGTTTTTTGCGACCTGTTGGAGGTTGTCCCCCGTGACCGAGAGGTGCTCGGCGTCCCCAACCGCCTCCTTGACGCCGCGGGCCATACTGACGTGAAAATCCGAGACGTGCCAGTTTTCGATCAACCGACGCAGTTCGTTGGCCGCCCTGAACCTCTGGAACTGTCCCAACCCCTTGACGGCGAGGATGTCCCGCTGTCCCAGGTCCTGTCTCTCCTTCGTCAGTTCCTCGTCCGTCTTGTCGAAATCCTCCTCGTTCGTGACCGCTTCCCCGACGCCGTTGGAGAAGTCCAGGAAGTGGAAGGGCGACCCATGGGCCCCCCTTTTGTAGCGCAGGACCTCGCGCACGATGCATGGCGATTTCCCCTCGAGCCCGATCTCCAGGCTGTACGTCACCAGGCGCTCCCTCCCCGTGATCGGCATGCGATACTGCATCTCGATGGAAAGGTTCTCCCCGTCGGCTCCGCGCGAGACTACCTCGTGAAACCCGCCCCGAGTCCGAAGGGCTCGGGTAACGTTGAACGTCAGGCAATCCCAGAGGAAGCCGAATACGTCGAAGAGGGTGCTCTTCCCGGAACCGTTCGCCCCGACCACCACGCAAAACCGCGGAACGTTCGACATCTCCGCGTTCTTGTAGGTCTTGAAGTTTCGCAGGCAAATCTTCTCGATCTTGATCATCGTATTCCCCCAGTGCCCTTCGCACGAGCCCCGCAGAGCCTCGAGCCCGCGCCCTGCAGTCCAACCTCCGTTCTCCTGTCGAGTATACTACAGGGGAGGTCCGTGAGCTTGACCCTCCCCCTGGGGGAGGTCCTATGATGGTCCACGCCGGAGGATCAGGGCGGGACGCGAAGGGAGGAGGAGATTCATGGGAAATCTGCTGACGATCGGGGAGTTCTCCAGGGCGACGAGGCTCTCGGTGAAGGCGCTGCGCTTCTACGACGAGAAGGGCATCCTGAGGCCCGTCTGGGTGGACGAGGCGACGGGGTACCGCCACTACTCCGCGGGACAGTTCGTGGAGGCCCTGCGCATCCGACGCCTGAGGGAACTGGACGTACCCCTGGAGGAAATTCGCGCCTTCCTGGGCACACAGGACGCCGATGCGATCGCCGCCTTTCTCGACCGGCACCGCCAGGTGCTCCAGGAACGCGAACCCCGTCCCGGACACGGACCGGCTGAAGGTCCGCACGGTGCCGGGCGGAGCGATGGCCTGCACCCTGCACAAGGGGCCCTACGACCAGCTGGAGGGCGCCTACACCGCGCTGCGGCACTGGATGGAGGAGAACGGCTACGAGCCCGTGGCGGGATCCGACGGTGCGCGGAACGTCTATCTGAACAGCCCCCACGAGGTCCCGCCAGAGGAGCTGCTCACCGAGGTGCAATGGCCGGTGCGGAAGGCGTGACGGCAGGGGCGTTCCCTGCAAGCACCCGGTCCGTCCGATTGCTCGAAGCCCGGGGCCTGCGCGGCCCCGGGCTTCGTCTCGTACTCCTGTCCGGCGACGTCCGTTCCAAACGGCGGCTGGACCGGCGATCCTGAGGCTACGCCCCAGCCTTCTCTCCGCTCGCCCCGTTCGCCTGCTGCTTGTCCTCGACGCGCGCACGCTCCTGGATCTGGTTGCGGATATCGTGAGGGGAGGGCATGTTGGCGACGCGGATCTCGTAGACGTCGGTTCCGGATGAGGCGATGGCGATGTCCCCGACGTTAAGAAGGCGCTGCATGAGCCTCTGTGTCACTTGGACGGTCCTGATGTTGCGCATCCCTATCTCTATGGAATCCCGCTTCAGGATGCCCTTCTCAAAGGCAACCTCGTCGAATCGGACAATCAGCGTGGCCCCCAGGCGTTTGAAGAACATGTCGCCGAAGGTGGCAAGGATAAACAGGACGAAAAATCCCCATAGGGCTTTCTGATAGGCGGCATCCATGGAGACCTCGAGCGAGACGAAGACGACCAGCACAAAACAGGCGACCATCGCCGCGATGTGCAGACAGAAGCTCCTCCATGCGGGCTTGTAGACATATTCTTCCTTGCTCTGCGCTTCCTTGTTCTGTATTTCCTTGTTCATCGTACCGGCCTTCCCTTCGGATTGTCTCGTTTTTCCAAGCTCTCGTTTTCCCGCATCCATTTTGAATTCGAACCAAAACCATTTTGGCCCATCTAAAATTGAACTCGTCTTGTTTTTCATTATAGCAAGAAGCGGAGGAAATGGCGGCCTGCCTTTCATATTTCTTTTTTCTTCGTCCTCCCTTCGTCCCCCCGTCCTCATCCCCGAATCCTTTACCGGTGTCCCTCCGTACTCTTTCCAAACAGGGGATGGACTTCATCCGTCCCCCGGAGGATGACCGAGGAAGAAAAGGGTCTGGTCGTGCTAAAGTATGGAGGGGAGGTGACACCACAATGGACTGGAGGAAACTGGAGCGGGATCTGATCGAAATCCGGCGGGACCTCCACCGTTATCCCGAGGCGGCCTGGACGGAGTTCCGAACGTCGTCGCTGGTCGCGGAGCGGTTGGAGCGTCTGGGCTACAAGCCCCAGGTCGGTTTGGACACGGTGGAGACCTCCGCGGTCATGGGGCGCCCCTCGGAGGGGGAGATCGACCGGCACATCGGGCGCGCGCTCACGCAGGGTGGCAACGCCGCGTGGATCGAGGCGATGCGGCGCTATCCCGGGGTCGTCGCGGTACTGGACACCGGACGTCCCGGTCCTGTCGTATCGCTGCGGTTCGACATCGACTGTGTGGAGGTGGACGAGGACGCTTCGTCCGACCACCGGCCCGTTCGGGAGGGGTTCGCCAGCGTCAACCCGCATCTGATGCACGCCTGCGGACACGACGCCCACACGGCCATCGGGCTGGGTGTGGCCGAGGTCCTGATCGCCAGGGAGGGGCTGCTGGGTGGGACCGTGCGCCTGATCTTCCAGCCCGGCGAGGAGGGCTGCCGCGGCGCCTGGGCCATGACGCGCAAGGGGGTGGTCGACGGATCGGATT
>CAJPSE010000016.1 GCA_905373185.1 uncultured Fretibacterium sp. | reverse complement strand
AAACTGCCGCAACCGTCCCCAACATCTTGCCTCGAATCGTCATCTTTCCATCTCCTTTACCGCGTCAAATGTCGAAAAAATACCCAGGACACCAACCCTCAGCTTCGAAGGGCGGGGGCCCACACCGCACCTGCTTTCCTTGGCCCATAAAGGCTGCTACAGGACCGAGGAGGCCGCGACGCACGGAATCTCGGGCCCCGGGATGCCGATGGGGGCGACCGTCACCCTCCCGGCGTACTCGGGAGCCAGCTCCAGGCCGCGCTTCATCCTGTGGAACGTCACGGTCCTGTTCGCCCTCACCGCAGCCCCCAGCACCCTCCCCGTGTCGGCATCGATCCCCGAGGGCAGGTCCACCGCCACGACATGGGCGGCCGAGGCGCCGATCGCCTCGACGGCGCGTCTGTAGAGTCCCTCGACGGGGCGCGCCAGTCCGGTCCCGAAGAGTGCATCCACGCAGACCTCGCAGTCCCCGAGAGAACGGCCGAGGCGCTCCATGGAGCTCTCGTCCAAGGACACGGGGGCATCCGGCGAGAGGCGCCGCAGGATGCCGAGGTTCGTGCGGAAATCCGCACTGCCCCGTTCCGGGTCCCCCACCAGAAAGACCTCGACCCTCCGGCCTCGAATCAACAGGTGCCGGGCCACGGCCAGCCCGTCCCCTCCATTGTTTCCGGGCGCGCAGACCACAGTAAAAGAGGCCGCATCCGCGACCTCCCGCACGACCGCAAGGGCCGCGTTCTCCATGAGGACGATACCGGGGATGCCGAACTCCTCTATGGCCCGGCGGTCCGCCCTCCGCATCTCCTCCCGGGTGATCGATTCCAAATGTAGCTCCTCCCTACCTGCCCTTCCTTTTTTCCGCGAAGAAGGATAATTCCGGGAGGACGGGCGTCAAACTTCACCCATCGGCCCCAAATCCCGAGCATCCTTTGAAGAATCGTACTTCACCGCGTTTCCGTATAAACACTCTAAACGGTATTATACAGGTTCGTTCCTCTTTTAAGGGGATGTTTGTCCCGAAAAGAACGAGCGTGAGCGGCCCCACATTCGGCAAAAAGCAAAGGCCCCCGATTCGCTCGGGGGCCTCCTGCATCTATAACGGTCATCGATTATTTCAATTGGCTCCACGACCAGGACTCGAACCTGGAACCTAGTGGTTAACAGCCACCCGCTCTGCCGATTGAGCTATCGTGGAATATTCAACGAAGGGTACTATACACTCTCTCAAAAAAAATGTCAATGACCCCCGACTTGAATGCGTTTCCTCGAGCTCAGGCTTTTACCTTCTTCCTCTCGGTTCGTTCGATCTTGACGATCTTCAGGTGGCGCGCCCCTTTGGGAACCTTGACATATACCTCATCCCCCACGATGCGCCCCAGTATGGCCTGGCCGACGGGGCTCTTCTGGGAGATGTGCTGGACGTCCTGTGGGGCGTCGCCGGAGCTCGAAAGCTCCTCGGACCCCACGAGCATGTAGGTGTAACGCTTCTTTGGAGGGGAAAGTTCCTGAAGGGTGACGGTGAGGCCGATGGCCACCTTGTTCGTGTCCAGCTTCTCCTCGTCGACGATCCGGGTCTTCGCCAGCATCGTCTCCAGCTCCAGAATGCGGCTCTCCACCTTGGACTGTTCTTCCTTGGCCGCCGCATACTCCGCATTTTCGCTGAGGTCGCCGAAGGCGCGCGCCTCCTCGAGCTGACGGGCGACCTCCAGACGACGGACCGTCCTCAGATCGACGAGCTCCGCGGACAGACGCTCGTATCCCTCCCGAGTCACCACCACTTGATTGTCGTTTTTCTTTGCAGACACCCTTGCAACGCCTCCTGATCGAATCCCCATCTGAAGCCCTATGCCGAAACTCCATGTACAAACTCCATGGAGGAGGGTAAACCGCCCCCTCGCCAGCATTCGCTCGAGGCCGGTGCAATTCGGAACGCGGCCGCTTCCGACGAAGGGAAAAGGCGGAACGGGGCGTATTTTATCAGTTCTCACACATCGAGACAAGGGGCCGCGCTGGCGCCTGTCGTTCGGACGGGGGGAATACCCTCCGTCCCATATCGGGTCCCACAAAAGCCCCGAGGAGGGCCCGCACCCGGACAAATTTTTGGTACGAAACTCACGCTGCCCTGCGGTAGGCGAGCCAGTACGCCAGCCCGACGAAGAGCGCCCCGCCCAGTATGTTCCCCAGGGTTACGGGAAGCAGGTTGGCCGAGAACATCGAGCCCCAGCCCAGGGCATCGATAGCCTGCCGGGAGGTCCCCAGCTCCAGGGCCTTCTCCACGAAAAGCGGGTTTGCCTTGGCCAGAATGCCCGCGGGGATATAGTACATGTTCGCTATGCTGTGCTCGAAGCCGGACGCGACGAAGAGCCATATGGGGAAGAATATCGCCAGAATCTTTCCGGCGACATCCCCGGCCCCGAAGGCCATCCAGACCGCCAGGCAGACCAGCCAGTTGCAGAGTATCCCCATAAAGAAGGCCTTCTCGAAGGTCAGGGCCGTCTTGTAGGCCGCCAACTTCAGGGTGAACCCGCCCAAGAGGCCCCCGGTGTACCCGAGCTGACCGGACTTCAGGACGAAGAACGCCACCAGCACGGAGCCGACCAGGTTGCCCAGGTAGACGATACACCAGCCGCGAAGCATCGCGGACAGGGAGATCCTCCGATCCGCCAGCGCGACGACCATCAGGCTGTTGCCGGTGAAGAGCTCGCCGCCCGCAACGATAACCAAAATCAGTCCCGCGGCGAAGAGCGTCCCCGCAAGCGTCTTGCCCAATCCTATCGACTCGACGGTGTGGATGGCCGCGTTGGACCCCTGCGCTGCGAGCGCGATGAACGCCCCCGCCAGTACGCCAAGGAGCAGTTGCTTGAAAGGGGAAAGCCCCGCCTTCTTCTGCCCCACATCGACGACATATTTTGCGATCTCAGCCGGACTCAGAAAGTTACCCTGCATCAAAAACCATCCTCCCTCCATTATCTCCGGAACAAGCATCTCCGGAACAAATATCTGTGAGACAAACATCTGTGAGACAAGAACGACTCCGGAATGCAAACACTGCGGATGCCCGGTAAAAATGGCCGGGCCCCTCGACGGGGCCCAGCCTTATAGACTTTGTCCCTATTCCACGACCTCGGCGCGGTGAAAGAGGACCCAGTTGAAGGGGGTCAGGAAGACGCCCTTGAGGCGATCGCTCTGGATGTAGGCCGTCGTGTAGAAGTATATCGGCAGCGTCACCGCGTCCTTCATCAGGAGCTCCTCGGCCCGGAGCATGGCCCCGATGCGCTTGGACCGATCCATCTCCGTCCGGGCCTCCTTCATGCAGGCGTCGTACTCGGGGTTCGAGTAGTTGGCCACGTTCATCGGCCCGTCGGTCACCCACAGTTCCAACAGGCTGCCCGCATCGAGGAAGTCCGCCAGATAGGCATGGCGCGCGATATCGAAGTTCTTCTGGTTGCGCGTCTCGATAAACACCTTCCACTCCTCGTTGGACAGCTCCACCTCCACGCCCAGGTTCTGCTTCCACATGGCCTGGAGCGCCTCGGCGATGGCCTTGTTGACGGGGTTCAGGTTGTACTTGTAGGCGACCTTGGGGAAACCCTTGCCGTCCGGGTACCCGGCCTCGGCCAGCAGCTTCCTCGCCGCCTCGGGGTCGGCCTTCACGGGGAGGTAATCCTTGGACTCGCCGCGAAAGTCCTTGTCCGCCCCCGTCCCGGGTATGACATAGGGGATATAGGCGACGGCGGGCTTTTGGCCGCCCTGCGCCACCTTCTCCACCATCGCCGTCCGGTCGATCGCCAGGTTGAACGCCTGACGCACCTTCGGGTTATCGAAAGGCGGCCTCTTGAGATTGAAGACGGAGAAGGAGACGCCGAGCGTGTTGGCCAGCTTCGCCTCTCCGCTCTTGATGAGCTGCGGCGTCATCTGCGGCGGCAGCTGCTTGTTGAAGTCGATCTTCCCGGCCTTCGTCGCCGCCAGCGCGGTGTTGGAATCGACGATCATCGTCATACGGATCTTATCGAGCTTGACCTTGTCCGCCTCCCAGTAGTTGGGGTTCTTCACGAGGGTCATCTCGCTGTTGTGCTTCCACTCCGTGATCATAAATGGGCCGTTGCACGGAAAATCGTCCTTCGCAGCCCAGCCGCGCGGGTCCTTGTCCACCACCTCGGGCCGGGCGGGGGCAAAGTTGCCGAAGGAAAGGTATTCCAGAATCAACGGATTCTTCTCCTCAAGGACAATCTGGAGCGTCGCGTCGTCAACGACGTTGATCCCCACTTCCTCGGCCTTGGCCTTGCCGTTGAAGAACGCCTCGGCATTCTTGATGAAGAAGCCCATGTAGGAATAGGGAGCGGCGCTCTCCGCATTGATCAAACGCATAAAGCCATGCTTGAAATGCCCGGCGGTCAAGGGCTCTCCATCCGACCACTTGAGTCCGGGGCGCAGGTGGAACGTCCAGGTCAGCCCATCCTCCGACACGTCCCATTTTTCGGCCAACCCCGCCTCCGGCTTAGCGTCCAGGCCGACGCGCACGAGCCCCTCGAAGATGTTCATGATGACGTCGGAACCGTCGACGGACTCGTTCTGGACGGGATCGATCGTCTTGGGCTCGACCGCCAGGTTGAAGACGATCTCCTTCTCCGCAGCCGCGCCCGTCCCCATCAGGCATAGCACGGCCGCCAGCGCAAGAAACCACTTCTTTCCCTTCATCAACACACGACCTCCTTAAGAATATTGAAAAAACGGGCTTTGCCCAAACCTCGCGCTCTCACGTAACCCGATACACGCAGATTTACCTATCGACTCCGTTCACGACCGCCCGTCCGCTCGGACAGGGCGCTCACGGTTCACACCCTCAGGATCAGCGAGGCCAGGAGGGCGACGCGGGGCACCAGGTGCTCAAGAAAGAGCTGCTCCTGCGGATTGTGGATGAAGTTTCCTACCATGCCCATGCCGTCGATGGTGGGGACCCCCGCGTCCGAGATGTCGTTGCCGTCGGAGCAGCCGCCCACCATGGGCGCCGCCTCGATCCTCATGTCCAAGTCCGCCCCGCACTGTTTCAGAAGCTCCAGGAGGGCGAGGTTCCGTGCGTTTTCCGCCAGCGGCGGGTGCCCCACTCTGACCTCAAACTCCACCTGTGCGCCCGGCAGGACGGCCTTCCGCTCCGCGAGGAGCCTCCTCGTGCGGGGGATATCCTCCGGGACGCACATGCGCCAGTCCACGGTCGCCTCCGCGTAGTCGCTGACGACGTTGACAGCCTTGCCGCCCGATATGACGCCGGGGCTGTAGGTGCTGCCCTTCCCCCCGTAGTCCGACAGGCCCTTGAGGTAGATGATCTGGTGCGCCAGCTCCACGTTTGCGTCGACGCCCTCCTGGGGGTTGTTGCCGGCGTGGGCCGCTCTGCCGCAGCATCGGACGACGATCTCCCCGCCGCCCTTGCGGCTGGGCTTGACCTTCCCGTCGGGGCAGGTGGCCGGCTCTGGGACGATGCAGGCGCAGGCCCCCCGCGCGCTGTCGAGCAGCAGGCCCCGCGAGCTGTGGGAGCCCGTCTCCTCGTCGGAGTTGTTGACGATGCGGACCCTCTTGCCGACGGGGAGGCCCAGGTCTTTCAGCACCTTCAGGGCCCAGACGACGGCGATGTCGCCGCCCTTCATGTCGATGACCCCGGGGCCGTAGAGCACGTCTCCCTCCCGGCGGACGGGCACGGACCCCACGGAGTGCACCGTGTCGATGTGTCCGACGATCAGGAGGGTGCGCTCCCCCTCCCCGAGCTCCGTCACCAGGTGGTCCCCCACCTCCGCCTGCGAGACCGTCCGAGACACGGCGCCAAGGCGGTCCCGATAGAGCGAGGCCAGAACCCTTCCACAGGCGTCCACGGCGGCCTTGTCCCCTGTAGGGGACTCCGAGCGGACCAGAGCCAGTAGGTCGGCGATGATGTCCTCTTTATGGGCCGAGAGCCAGTCGAAGATCCTCTTTTCCCGATCCTTCATGGTATGTTCCTTTCGTTGTCACGCCCGCAAGCGCTAGCCAACCCACGCCATCGCGGCCAGCACGGCGATGAACGCGCCGCCGACGAGCGAGAGAATGGCCATCAGCGGAAGAGAGTACTTGATCCAGTCGGAATAATCGACGCCGGCCAGCCCCAAGGAGCCGATCAGCGGCCCCGACACGGGCGTCAGCGTGTTGGTGAGGCTGTCGCCAATCATGTACGCAAGAGCTAGCACGTCACGAGTGATGCCCACGACGTCGCTGATAGGACACAGGAGCGGAAGCAGGATGGCTGCTTTGGACGAGTTGCTGGGGATGAGCATGTTGAAGAGCAGGATCAGGACAAAGATGCCAATGGCTGCGCCGCTGACACCGAACCCGCCAAGCGTCATCGAGGCAAAGTGGGCGATGGTGTTTACCATTCTGCTCTCGGTGAGGACCGTACCGATGACCTTGGCCAGCCCCAGCACGACGCAGATGCCGCCCATGCTCTGGGCGCCCTTGAAAAAGGCCTTGCCAACGTCGTTGGGGTTCATCCTGTAGATGACGGCCGTCAGGAAAACGTCCAGCACCATGATCGCGACCAGGTAGTCGTTGCCCCACTTCCAGAGCTTTGAACCGACGGCAAAGATGATGTAGCACACAAAAAGCGTCAGTGCGTTGAACAGGGCGCGCACGGGAAGTTTCGTCCTCGCGACGGACTCCCCCTCCTCGACCTCCGCCAGGACGCCCGTGATGCTGCGCGCGGGGTCGCGGCTGACGCGCAGGGCATAGCGCGTGCAGTAAACGGCGCCGATGGCCGTGAAGATGACCCAGATGACGATGCGGACTCCCATGCCGGACAGGGGGACGACTTCGCACATCGTCTGAGCGATGATGAGCAGTGTGTTCGTGAAGGACGCGCCCTGACCGATCAGGTAGCCAAGGTAGAACATCGCCATGGCGCATATCGCGTCGAGCCTCAGCCGCCGGCAGATCAGCATGCCCACCGTGACGAAGGCGATCATGGAGTCGTTTCCTGCGAAAGCGCCGAGCGCCGACATCAAGACGACGATGCTGGGAACCAGGACGCTCACGCTCTTGTCTTCAAGTTTGAATATCCCGTAGTTGAGCAGGTCCTCAAAACACCCCGTGGCGATGACGACTGCGATGGAGCCGCCGCAGACGAGAAGCAGCGAGATGATGTTGCCGGAGGCGATCACGCCCTTGTGGATGGCCAAAAGCGCCTGCCACAGCGAGAACGGCTTGACCCCCGTATAGGCGAACGTCCCCGCGATGGCGCGCTTGTTCTCGTCAAGCTGATACTCTCCGCCAGGCAAAAAATAGCTCAGGAGGCAGAAAAAGACGATCAGCCCCGTGATGAGGACAAGGATCTGCGGCACGACAAGTTTTTTCTTCCCTGAAGGCTCTACCTTTTCCAGCATGACATTCCCTCCTTAAAGTTAAGCGAATCTCGCCGTAAAACGACGCTTCACGAGTTGCTCAACCGGGTCAGGTCCCGCCAGGACGCGAATCAAGCGCCGCCAGGCGCAGGCGCCTACGCCATCGGGCAGCCGCACAGGTGCCCCGGACGGAGCTCCCGCAGCGCCGTGTCGGCCTCGGCGCACTCCGGCTTCGCGTCGGGGCACCGCGTGTGGAACTTGCAGCCGGAGGGCGGGTCCAGCGGGCTCGGGATCTCGCCCGACAGGGAGATGCGCCGCCGCGCGTCGGAAAGGTCCGGGTCCGGGATGGGGATGGCCGAGAGCAGCGAGCGGGTGTAGGGGTGCCGCGGGTTGTTGTAGAGCTCTCCGCTCTCCGCCATCTCCACGACGACCCCCAGGTACATCACCGCGATGCGGTCGCTGATGTGCTTCACCATCGAGAGGTCGTGCGCGATGAACAGATAGGTGAGCCCCAGCTCGTCCTGAAGGTCCTCCAGCATGTTGACGATCTGGGCCTGGATAGAGACGTCGAGCGCCGAGATCGGCTCGTCGCAGACGATGAACTCGGGCTCCACGGCCAGGGCCCGGGCGATCCCGATCCTCTGGCGCTGACCGCCGCTGAACTCGTGCGGATAGCGGTTGGCGTGCTCGCTGTTCAGGCCCACCATGCGCAGCAGAGATCGGACCCGGTCGGCCCGCTCGTCCCTGGGAAAGCCGTGGATGACCATCGGCTCCATCACGATGTCGCCCACCGTCATGCGAGGGTTCAGCGAGGCGTAGGGGTCCTGGAAGATCATCTGCATCCGCTTGCGCCACGGCAGCATCCCGTGCTGCGACAGACGGGAGATGTCCTGCCCCATGAAGCGGACCGAACCGCCCGTGGGCTCGTAGAGCCTGACGATGGTACGGCCCGTCGTGGTCTTGCCGCAGCCGGACTCCCCCACCAGTCCCAGGGTCTCCCCGGCACGGATGTCGAAGGACACTCCGTCGACCGAGCGCACCGTCCCGCCCGGGACGGCGAAGTGCTTTGTCAGGTTCCGAACCTCGAGAAGGGCCGTATCCGCCCCGGCCCTCCGTCCGGCTGTCGTCCTCTCCGTCATCGTCGTCATCTCCCCACCTCCGCGCCCGGACGGGCCAGGAGCCAGCAGGACGCGCTGTGCGAGTCCGAGAGGCTCGTCCGCCGCGGCGGGTACCCCATGCAGACGCGCATCGTCTCCGGGCAGCGCGCGGCGTAGGGACAGCCGGAGGGCGGGTCCAGCAGGTCCGGAGGCTGGCCCTCGATGGGGATCAGACGCTTCTTCGTCAGCTCGTCCGGGTTGGGGACCGACCTCAGGAGCCCGCGGGTATAGGGATGCGCCGGGGCGTAAAAGACATCGCGCCGGGTCCCCCGCTCGACGATGCGCCCGCCGTACATGACGAGCACCCGGTCGGCCATGCCCGCGATCACCCCCAGGTCGTGGGTGATCAGGACGATCGACGTGCCGAACTGCCCCTGGAGCTCCTTCATCAGGTCCAGAATCTGGGCCTGGACGGTGACGTCCAGGGCCGTCGTCGGTTCGTCGGCGATCAGCAGGTCGGGATGGCACATCAGCGCCATGGCGATCATGATGCGCTGCCGCTGGCCGCCGCTGAACTGGTGCGGGTACTGGACGATGCGGCGCTCCGCGGGCTCGATGCCCACGCGGCGCAGCATCTCGAGCACGCGCTGCCGACGCTCGGCGGCCGTGCCGCGTCCGTGGCGCCGAAGCGGTTCCTCGAGCTGATAGCCGATAGTGAGCACGGGGTTCAGGCTCGTCATGGGGTCCTGGAAGATCATGGAGATGCGCCGCCCCCGCAGGTCGGCCATCCGCCGCTCGGGGACCTCCGTCAGCTCGGTCCCGTCGAAGACGATGCTCCCGCCCACGACGCGTCCGGACGTCCCGAGCAGGCGCAGCAGCGACAGCATGGTCACGCTCTTGCCGCTCCCGGACTCGCCGACGATCCCCAGCACCTCGCCCCGCCTCAGCTCGAAGGACACCCCGCCGACCGCCTTCACCTCCCCCACCGGGGTGAAGAAGGAGGTGCGCAGGCCCTCCACCCGAAGAAGGGCGTCCCTGCCCGCCGTCATGTTTCCCTCCGCCCTTTCCTCCGTCGTCCTCACACCCATCGTCATAGTGTCCGTCGTCACGGCTCCCACCTTCTCCGCCTCCCGGGGACGTGGGCTACTTCCTCAGGCGCGGGTCCAGCGCGTCGCGCAGGCCGTCGCCCAGGAAATTGAAGGCCAGGATGGTGACCGAGATCGCGGCGGCCGGGAAGAAGAGCTGCCACGGGTAGATGGCCAGCGCGCCGATCGCGTCGTTGCACAGCACGCCCCAGCTCGCCATTGGAGCGCTGACCCCCAGGCCGACGAAGCTCAGGAACGCCTCGGTGAAGATCGCCTGCGGGATGGAGAAGGTGAGCGTCACCAGGATAGGCCCCATCGCGTTGGGGATGAGGTGCCGCAGCAGCATCCGGGCGCCGGAGGCCCCCAGGACCCGGGCGGCCAGCACGAACTCCTCGTTCTTGATCCGCATGACCTCGGACCTCACGATGCGGGCCATGGAGGCCCAGTAGGAGATGCCGAGCGTCAGGAAGATGCTCTTCAGCCCCGGCCCCACGACGACCATCAGAAGGATGACGTAGATCATCAGCGGCACGCTGTAGATGGTGTCGACGACGCGCATCATGAAGTTGTCCGTCCGCCCCCCGACGAAGCCGGAGACGCCGCCGTAGATCACGCCGATCGTCAGGTTGATGAGGCTCGCGACGAACCCGACCGCCAGGGATATCCGCGCCCCGTAGAGCACGCGGACGAGGAGGTCGCGCCCAAACATGTCCGTCCCGAACCAATGCTTCAGGCTGGGCAGCTCGTTGGACTCCAGGAAGTCCTGCGTGTCGTAGGCGTAGGGCGAGAGCCACGGCCCGACGACGGCCAGAAACAGAATGAGCAGGATCGCCGCCCCGCCCAACAGGGCCAGCCGGTCCCGCTCCAGGCGCCGCCAGGCGTCCTGCCAATAGCTCTGCGAGGGGCGCACGAACTCCGAGCCCTGCTTCTCCGCGTCACCGACCGGCTCGAACAGGGCGGGGTCGCTCAGGTCCGGGACCGCCGGCAGGGTGGTGGTGGCGCCGTTAAAGGCGTTCATCGTGTTTCCCCCTTATTCAATCAACATTTTAACATGATGATTTGAGCGACGGCCGACGACAGCAATGTGAATTCATGGCCCCGACCCCGCCGCACCATGCGTTAGTGCAGCTTGATCCTCGGATCGACGAACCCGAGGCAGATGTCCACGACCAGGTTCAGGAAGACCAGGAGCGCGCTGTAGAAGATCGTGACCCCCATGATGGTGGTGTAGTCGCGGTTGGAGATGCTGGTGACGAAGAAGGTTCCCAGCCCCGGCACGCCGAAGACCTGCTCCACGACGAAGCTGCCGGTGAGGATCCCTGCGGCGAGCGGCCCCAGGTAGGTGATCACCGGGATGATGGCGTTGCGCAGCGCGTGGATGTAGACGACCGTGCGCTCCCGGAGCCCCTTGGAATATGCGGTGCGGATGTAGTCCTGCTGGATGACCTCCAGCATGCTGGACCGCGTCAGGCGCGAGATGAAGGCCATGGGGTACCCCGCCAGGGTCAGGGCGGGGAGGACGGCCGTGGGCAGCCCCTCCCAGAAGCCCACCGTCACCCAGCCCCATCGGTAGGCGAAGAGGTAGACCAGGGTCGTGGCGATGACGAAGTTGGGGATGGTGATGCCCAGCGTCGCCAGGACCATCGCGCTGCGGTCCTGCCAACGCCCGCGCCGCAGCGCGGAGACAATGCCCGCCGGGATGCCGACCGCCAGGGCCAGGGCCAGGGCCAGGGAGCCCACCATCAGGGACACGGGGAAACTGCCGCGGATGATCTCGTTGACCGTCATGCCCTCGTACCGATAGGAGGGCCCCAGGTCGAAGCGGAGGACGTTCCAGAGATAGCGCCCGTACTGCACGTAAAGCGGGTCGCTCAGCCGATAGCGCTCCATGATCTTGGCCAGGATGTGCGGCGGAATGCCCTTCTCGCCAGTGAAGGGACCGCCGGGGATGGCCCGCATCATGAAGAAGGTGAGGGTTATGACGACGAACAACGTCAACAAACTGGTCCAGATCCTCTGGAAGATGTACTTTCGCATCGTCCGAGACCCTCCCCATCCTTAGCTAGGGTAAAGATAAAAAATGAAAGGGGCCTTCAAGACATCTCTCCCGCAAATGCATGAAGGCCCCCCTCGGGAGAAACTCCTTCAATGATTATATCATCGATGATGGTATAATCATTTTTTCTCGAAGAATCCCGAAAAATGTGGCCGGCCGCCCGAGCCGCGGAGCGTTCGGCAAGGAGGGCGGGACGGGGCTACTTGCCCACGCAGAAGCGGCTGAAGACGGAGTCGAGCAGCGCGTCGTCGCAGGCGATGCCCAGAAGCCGCTCCAGGGCGTTACGCGCCCCTCCCAGGAGGCCCGCCACGACATCCTGCCCCATCCCGTCCAGGAGGGCCGCCTCCGCCTCCGCCATGGCGTTCAGGGCCTGGCGGATCTCCCCCAGCTGGCGGGCCGTGACGTTGAGCCCGGCGTCCAGGGACCCGTTGCCGGTGGCGATAGCGAGGATCTCCTCCTTCAGGAGCTCCAGCCCCTCGCCCGTCTTGGCCGAGAGGGAGATGACCGAGCTCTCCGGCACGATCTCCCGGATATCGTCCTCCGTTACCGCATGGCCCTTGTCCGCCTTGTTCAGCAGGACAATATGCTCCCGAACGCTCAGGGAGCGCAGATACTCCAGGTCCTCGCCGTCCAGGGGAACGGAGCAGTCCAAAAGCCAGAGGCAGATGTCCGCTTGCTTCAGCTCCCGTCTCGTCCGCTCGATGCCGCTGGCCTCGATCTCGTCGACCGGCGTGCGCAGCCCCGCGGTGTCCACCAGACGAATAGGGACGCCCCGGTAGGTGATGGCCTCCTCGATGACGTCCCGCGTCGTCCCCGGCAGCGCCGTGACGATGGCCCGGGACTGCTTCAGGAGCGCGTTCAGCAGGGAGGACTTTCCCACGTTCGGCCGGCCCGACAGCACCACGCGGATCCCCTCCCGCAGCAGAAGGCCCAGGGAGCAGCGGTCCAGCAGGTCCTGCAGGGTCAGCTTCAGCGTCGCGGCCGCGTCGCGCAGCGACGCCTCGTCGAGGAAGGGCGCCTCTCCCTCCGGAAAGTCCAGCCCCACCTCCAGTCTGCCCTGCAGCTCCAGGAGCTCCTCCCGGACCTCCCGGACGAACTCCGAGAGCTCGCCCGAGAGCGTCCGTGCCGCCGCGCGCAGGGCCTCGGCGCTGCGCGACCGGATGATGCCCAGCACCCCCTCCGATTGGGAGAGGTCGATGCGCCCGTTGAGAAAGGCGCGCCGCGTGAACTCCCCGGGCTCCGCGAGGCGCGCCCCGCGGCGGATCAGGGCCTCGAGGCAGAGCTGCGCCACCAGGGTGCCACCGTGCGTGTGGATCTCCACGACGTCCTCGCCCGTGTAGCTGCGCGGGGCCGCGAAGTGCACCACCAGCACCTGGTCGATGGGGCTCTCCGCGTCGTCCAGCAGGGACGCCAGCCTCATCTCGCGGGGCGGCGGAAAACCGTTCGGCCCAAAGCGCAGCGTCGTCCTCGCGAGGGGCACGGCGTCGGGCCCCGACAGGCGCACGATGGCCACGCCCGCCTCGCCCCAAGCCGTGGCGATCGCCGCTATGGAATCAGAAAGCGCTTCCATGTCAGAAAGCGCTTCCATGTCAGAAAGCGCTTCCACGGCGCAGCACCCAGGCCTCGGCCTCGGACCGGCTGGAGACCCGGCCGGTCCCGACCGCCATGTCCAGCCCGTCCAGGATCTCCCCGACCTTCCGTCCCGGGGTCAGCTTCAGCAGGTCCATCACCTCGCCGCCCGTGAGGAAGCGGTCCGAACCGTCCGTCTGTCGGGCCGTCGACGCGAAGCGCCGCAGCACCTGCTCCAGCCGCCAGCGGTTCCCCTTCACGATGTCGATGCTCGGGAAACGCTCCGCCAGCGCGCTGCACGACGCGAACTCGAGCATCATGCTCACGGCCTCCCGGCCGTACCGCAGCACGTCCCCACAGAGCTCCTCCTCGGTCCGGGGCGCATGGAGCGAACGGTAGTTCATGATGATCGCGGACACCCTGTCGGCTGTATCCGCCGGGATGTTCCAGCGCCTGAGATATTGGGACGCGAGGTCCGCCACGGGACGGGGGTCCCCGACGTCGAGCGATTTCGTCCCGACGCGGCAGAACAGCCCCGCCAGCGCGAAAGCGTCGTTCTCCTTGATCTTGCGGACCCGGAGCCGGTCCTGGACGACCCGCAGCGTCGCCAGGGCGTGATCGAAAAGGGTCAGGCCCGTCCTGGGCTCGACGATGTCCTTGAGCTCCTCGAGCTCGGGCAGGAAGAGCGGGAACAGGTGGTAGCCGTCGCACAGGCGGACGAAGTCGTGGGGGCAGCCGCGCATCCCCCCCAGGATCTCGCGCCCCCAGCGTTCGGGGGCCGTGTTGCGGATGAGGCCGGGGTTCGCGTCAATGAAGACCCGGACGTCCGTCTCGGTCTTCCAGAAGATGTCCATGGACAGCTCCGCGGCGAAGCGGAGCATGCGGACGATGCGCAGGGGGTCCCGGCGCACCAGCTCGATGTCGTCCCCCGTCAGGCGTACGACCCGGTTGCGGATGTCGTGGCGGCCGCCGAAGGGGTCGACCACCCCCCAGTCGCTGCGGAACGCGATGGCGTTCATGCTGAAGTCCCTGCGGGCCAGGTCCTCCTCGATCGACCCGCCCTGCAGAAGGGCGACCTCGATCGGCATGTCCAGCACCTCCGCGCGAAGCACGGGAAAACCGCCCACGGTGCCGACCGTCCCGTTCCCCAGCCGGGCGGCCAGGGCCTCGGGTCCGCAGGACTCCGTCACCATGGACAGGACGTCCGGCTGGAGCCCCATCGCGATCATCCGCGCCGTGTCCCCCACGAGCCAGGCCTTTCCCCCAGCCTCCTCCACCGCCTTCAGAGCGCTCATATAGCTTCTCATTGCGCACCTCCCGGAATGCCGAGACTCGAATACCGCACGAGGTCCATCCGCCCTCCGCTCAAGTTTAACCCAAAAGGAGCCGGATATCCATTCGGAAAGGAGCGATCGGAAGGGTCCGAGCGAAAAAATGTACGGAACGGCGCGGAGGTCCGGCTCGGGGCGTCCCGCCGGGACTACAGGAGGGCGGACCAGAGGCGCCCCACGGCGGCCTGCACCTTTTGGGCGAGGGGCCTGCCCCTCCGGCCCGACAGGGACTCCTCCTCGCAGAGCTCCTGGTCGTCCAGGAAGGCGGTCTCCAGCTGGGCCGCCAGCTCCCTCGAGCGCATGAAGGCCTGCACCTCGTAGTTGATCTCCAGGCTGCGCACGTCCAGGTTCGCGGTCCCGACCGAGGCGACCTCCGAGTCCGCGACCATCGTCTTGGCGTGGACGAAGCCCCCCTTGTAGCTGAAGACGCGGACGCCGTTCCTCAGCAGCGTGTCGACGTTGAACTGCGAGGCCCAGAACACCAGGGTGTGGTCCGCCTTCGAGGGGACGACGACGCGCACGTCGACGCCGCTCCGGGCGGCGATGGACAGCGCGTTGGACAGCGCCTCGCCCGGGACGAGGTAGGGCGTCGTGATCCAGACGCGCCGACGGGCCGAGGCGATCATCTGGAAATAGCCGTCCGCTATGGCCCGAAAGGCGGGACCGGGTCCGCTGGACGCTATTTGGACCGGGACCCCTTCCACGACGTCCTTCCTCCCGTCCCCTCCGGCGTTCCCCCCGTCCTCCGGCGGGGAGAACGGAGAGCCCGGCCCTCCACACTCCGTTTTATCCGCTCCCCCTTCATCCGCCTCCCCGACGGCCCTGTCGGCCCCGCCGACGCACTGCCCCCAAAGCTCCAGGA
>CAJPSE010000015.1 GCA_905373185.1 uncultured Fretibacterium sp. | reverse complement strand
GTCCGGTGAATGGAGTCGAGGAGGAGGGGGACTCATGAACTTCAACCAGAAGTGGAAAATCATCGATTTGAGCCAGGAGATCTACGAGGGGATGCCTGTCTTCGGGATGCATCAAAAGACCTTTTTCATGGTGAACCAGACCCATGAACAGAACATGAAGGATACGGGCTCCAAGACCCTGGGGTTCTCGGCCAGGAACATGCTGATCAGCGAGCACGGCCCCACGCATTCCGACGCGGTCTGGGAGTTCAAACCGGATGGGCCGACCATCGAGAACATGGCGCTGGAGCTCTTCTATGGGGATGCCATCTGCGTCGACCTCCGGCACATCCGGTATCCGGACTACATCGAGGTGAAGGATATCGAGGAGGCCCTGAAGAAGCATGGCCTCGATATCCGAAAAGGGGACATCTTCCTGATGTACACGGGGCACTACGAGAGGACGTATCCCGACAGGGGCTACGGCGGCATCACGGCCAAGCACTCCGGCGTATCCTACGAGGCCGCGAAATGGCTGGCCGAAAAAGGCGTGGTGAACATCGGCGTCGATTCTCCGGCGATCGACCAGACCCCCGACGATCTGGATTTCTCCGGCCACCTCGTCTGCGGGGAGTTCGGGATCACGAATACGGAGAACCTGTGTAACCTGGACAAGGTGGTCGGGAAGCGTTTCATCTATATGGGGCTTCCCCTGAGGATCCGCGCCGGCAGCGGGTCCCCGATACGTGCCGTAGCCCTGGTCGAGAGGTAACCGGAACCCGGGGCCATTCTTTCGGAGGTGCTGGGGGCACACTCTGGAAAGCCGTTTGGTTGGTCTCCCTGCTGGATGGTTTTCAGGGGGGGGACGATGTTCGGCATACTTTTATCGCTGAGGAGGGGGGATTGTCGTGTTGAACGTCAAAAGTCTGAAGGTGGCGGAGGATAGGCTGCATTGCGTCGATGCCCTTCTGGGGAAAGGGAGCTTTGCGGATAAGGTGCTCAAGGGGGGCAATGTCGTCAACGTCATTACCGGAGAAATTTATGTCGCGGATGTGGCCATCTCCGGGAAATACATCCTCATGGTAGGGGACTGCACCTCGCTGATAGGGGAGGGGACGGAGGTCGTCGACGTATCGGGGAAGTACGTCACTCCGGGCTTCATCGATTCTCACATGCACTTTGAATCGGCCATGCTTACGGCTACGGAGTTCTCGCGCCTTTCCCTCCCCACGGGGACCACCTGCCTGATCGCCGACCCCCACGAGGTGGGGAACGTCCTGGGAAAGACCGCCATCAAGGCGATGGCCGAGGAGTGCGCGACGCTTCCCCACCACGTTTACCTGAGGGTTCCGGCTCTGACGCCGGACTGTCCGGGACTGGAGACCCCGGGGGAGAGCCTCACGTCCGAGGACGTGCAGGAGATGCTGGAGTACCCCACGGTGACGGGCATCGGGGAGACTCAAGGCGTCACCTGCATGCGCTTTGTCTACGAGCACAAATACGACGTCGTGAAGGACACCATCGCGGCGACCACCTACGCGCGGGACATAGGGAAGAAGGTCGACGGCAACGCGGCGGAGATATTTGGAGCGGATCTGGCCGCGCACATCATATGCGGCGGAACGGACATCTCGTGCCACGAGACGACCTCCAAGGAAGAGTGCATGGAAAAACTGCGCTACGGGGTCTATGTCCTGATGCGGGAGGGCTCCACCCAAAGCAACATGCCGGAGTGCATCAGGGCACTCACCGAGGAGGGGCTTTCCTCCAGGAGGATGCTCCTGGCGACGGACGACATGCTGGCGGAGGACATCATCAAAAAAGGGCACATGAACGACATCGTCAGGCGCACCATAGAACGGGGCGTGAACCCGGTGGAGGCCATCCAGATGGTCACCATCAACGCCTCCACGTGGCACAACCTGGATAAAATCGGCGTTCTCGCCCCCGGAAAATATGCCGACATCAACATCATCAGCGGCAAACTGGAGGACATGAACGTCACCGCGGTGTACCTCGAGGGGGAAAAGGTTGCCGAGGACGGAAAGCTCGTCGTGGAGCTCAAGCCCTACACGTACCCGGATGCGGTCAAGCATACCGTGAAACGGGGCCGCGTCTCGGCGGACGAGCTGAAGATCCCCTCTGCGGAGAAGGAGGTCCAGGCGAACTGCGTGGGGCTCATCGTCATGCAGAACCTCTCGGAGAAGTACAGCGTCAGGCTGCCGGTGGTGGACGGGTTCGTGACCTCCGTCGAGGATGACCTCCTTCCCGTGGCCGTCATAGGAAGGCACGGTCAGCCGGACATCGGCAAAACGTTCATCAAGGGGTTCAACATCAAGAACGGGGCTTTTGCTGAGACGGTCTCCCACGACACACACAACCTCATCGTGATCGGCACCAACTACGAGGATATGGCGGCCGCGGCCAACAGGGTGATTGAAATGCAGGGCGGGGTCGCCATCGCCAGAGGGGGAGAGATCCTCGGAGAGATGCCCCTCCGGATCTGCGGCCTGATGACCGACGAGCTGACGGGGCCGCAGCTGGTGGAGAAGACGATAGAACTGCACAATATCGTCAGGGAGCAGCTGGGGTGCGACGTGCCCGCGCCCTTCATGCACTTGGCCTTTTTGTCCCTCGCGACCAGTCCGAAATGGAAGATCACGGACAAGGGCGTCGTTGACGTGGAGAATTACAAGATCATCCCCTCGATAGTGCCGCTGCGCTGATCTTTCAATATCCTCCAGTGAATCAAGGAAGCTGTACCTGTTTTTTCATCCCATCCGAAGAGCTTTGAGCCGATCGATGCGGGGGTGGAGGCTGCCCGGGGCGTGAGAGCGCCCCGGGGAATCCCTCCCTTGCCCCGCTTCCTGTTTTTCCGTCCTCGCCCATTCCGTTTTTACTCTGGAGGGGCAACGCGTTCTGCCGCAGTTCGACGCTCTACCGGATGGCCGTTCACATTTATTGTCGTAGAGAACGGGGGGCAAAACCGAAAGGGGGGAATGCGAAGATGCAGGAGCGCAGGATCACGAAAAGGACGACGGCCTCGTTGGCGGGGTACGCGATTCTGCTGGGGATAGGTTTTCTTCAATATTTTCTTCTGTCGGGGATAAACAATACCTGCGAGATTTTAAAGCCCTACGGCATGTTCGTCACGTCGATACGCGAGGGCGGAGTAGCGGATAAATGGGTCTGGATCGTCAAGGACTTTTCGGAAGGGCAGTTTTATGGCGGATTTTTCGCGGGGCTGGGGCTTATCCTGGGAGGCCTCGCGGCCTGGCGCCTGGACGTGAGAAAAAGCAGGCTCAGAGGCTTCGACATCGTCTATGGATTGAACATCTGGCCCTGGATTCTGGCCTCGCAGGTGTTGGCCATCGTGTTTTCCATTTTCTGCCTTCGATATCTGGAGCTGATCGATGGGGTTCGTTTCACATGGCTGCCCACGTTCCTTCTGCTCGTGGGGGCGCCTCAAGCCGTGCTGTGCGTGTACGGCCCCAGTTGGCGCAACCTGGTCACGGGGGTGCTTCTGGCCTCCTTCCTCTCCGTGCCCATCGCCAATTTTGTGAATGCCGGCATCCTGATACCCATGGGAATGCCGGGGACCATCGCGAATTACTTTGCCCTGGCCCTTTCCATCACCCTGACCCTGCAGGTCTGCAAGCTGGCGCCCTGGATCGAAAAGGTGAGGCATCCCGTCATCGCCGAAAATCGGCGCACGCTCTCCGCTCAGCAGCAATACGAGCTCTTGAAGAGCCCGATGTTCCTCATCCGGAGGACCCTGGCGGATTTTACGGATTGTTATTTCTATGGAAACGAGTGGCCCGCCCTTTTCCTGATCATGGGGGGAATTGTGGACTGGCTCGTCAACCACGAGCATGGCATGTGCGGGGCCAAGGTCTTTCCTGCGATACTCCTTTCCCAGCTGGTCTCCGGGGGCCTGGGGGTCTTTTTGTATGGGAGGAAGCATATCGAGAACGGCTGGTATCCCACCTATGTTCCGATCGTCAGTATAGCGCCCTTCTGCGTGCTGACCTTCGGAACATCCCTGCATGTCGTGTTGTTTGCCTCCATACTGGGAGGGCTCATCGGGGCGCCCTTCGCGGATCTCCTGAACCGCAACCTCGCCGAGGACCTGCACGGCGTCATTCCCAACGTCCTGGCCATGGGGCTGTGTACGATGACGGTGATCGCCGTCATGAGAGCCCTGCCATGGTTCTGATACCCAACCACGTTCAACGACGTGGACGCCTCCCCTACCGCCGCTGAAGCTACGGGTATGAACGCCGTGCAAGAGAAGGGGGGCCCGCGCCAGAACGACGGGCCCCCTTTTCCATGTCGTGTGTCGTGTATTGTCCCTACGTATCGCTCACTCCGCGATATTGAAGGTCAGGCGGGAGACCAGCACGGTCTCGTCGGCGACAGCCTTGTCCGGGTAGGGGACCGTCAGCTGCACAAAGGCGTTCCAGTACCCTGCCTTCGCCGGGATGATGTTGACGATGCCGTTGAGGTCGGTGCGTCCCCAGAATGCCTTGTACTCGTTGGCGGGGTCGCCATCCTTCGTCATGCCGGCAAATCCGGCATAGACGGCCTTCACCTCCGCCGTCTTGGCGGGCTTGCCGTCGAGCAACACCTGCACGGGGAAACGCTCTCCCGGTTTCACCGTCGCGGGGTTCACCTGCGGCACCATCTCCAGGCGCTGCCCCACCGGCTTGGCGATGAAGTCCTTGCCATCGGCGCCGTCCACGTCCAGGACGAGCTTGGCGAACATCACCGCCTCCTCGGCGTAGGTAGCGTCAGCCTTCGTCAGCTCCTTGTACTTGGCTTTGTCTCCCTGCTTCCACCCCTCCGGCCCCTTGGCCCAGAAGGAGGGCTTGTAGTTGCCGAGCACCAGATAGTCGCCCTTCTTCAAGTCCGCCTTGACCTCGTAATGGAAGTTGTCGCCCGTCTGCGCCATCTCCGTCATGCCCTCCGGTGTGGCCAGCTTCAGGGGCTCGAAGAGGTGCGTGCGGTCGTCGGGGATGACCTCGGGGTTGGGGAACTCATGCCCGTACCCCAGATCGGCCTTGAGAAGGCCGTCCTTGTAGTCCGCGTTCACCCAGAACTCGTGGGCCTCGGCCGCGACGCCGAGGAAAGCCGCAAAAAACGCTCCTGCGACCATTACGGAAAACAACTTGCGCATGAACATCTTCCTCCTTCTTTCTCTCTCCAAAAATAAAAAAGAACACGACACAACGCGCCACGACGCATCGCGGGAGGCCCGCCCTCCGATTTCCGGCTAACCTTTCTCCCTCATCCTTCCCTGTGGAAGGATACTTACTTAGAAGGATACTTACTCAGTCGGAAGGGCCCTTATCGGAAGGGCGTTTATCCCCGCATCCGCAACCGCACCCGCCGCAGGTCCCCCGCTTCGCGGAGGCGACCCAGCCGCGAATCAGGTATCCCGCGGCGGCAACCGCAATCAGGACGATCACAAGTTCCTGTGCGCCCATAACAACAAACCTCCCGATGATTCCATTTCACAATAGGCTGCAGCCTATCAGCGTCAAAGACGAAGCCATTTGGCTTCGCTTCGACGTAAGTGACCGACTCAGCACCCGGGACTTCACAGTCCCGGGGAACTGGTCGTCTACTTAATCTCGGCGGCCTGGACCCAGATCAACGCGTCCTGCGAAAGCTCCTTCCCCTCGAACTCCTTGTCGGGACCGACGCCCAGCGCGGCAAATCCCCACCAGCCCGACTTGGGCATGGCGAAGGCAAACGTCCCGTTGGCGTCGGCCTTGATCGTCAGGGTTACGAAGGCATCATGTGGGGCTTTCAGCGTAGCTGCCTTATCGAAGTTGTTCCTCTTCATGTTGGGCTTGTGGTTCATGTACTCGACCTCGATCTCAGCGAAGGGAACCGGCTTGCCCTCGCTCTTCACGACGCCGCGGAACACCCCGCCGGCCCAGATCGCATAGGGCTTGTCCAGCGGAACGATCTCCGCCTTCAGTCCCATGTCGGCGTCCCAATCCGTGGGAAGACTGCCGTTGTTGACGATCATCTTCGTGATCTGCTGGATGTACGTGTCCTCACCCTTCTCATAGTAGGGAGCGGGAACCAGACAAAAGACGTAGTCCCCCATGCCCTTGAGCTTGAAGGCGGTCTCGAAGGCCTTGCCCTTGTTCTCCAGGCTGGTCCAGGTAATGGGCTTAAGGGTTTTGAGCAGGTCGGTCCTCTTCTCCTTGTTTACGACGAAGAACTCCAGAGGGGTTTCCATATCCATCGTGTGCCCAGCCTCAAAAGGATGCGTAAAGACAAGCTTCAAGGGGACATCCCCCCCCTTGTCCAGGATCGTCTCGGGGGTATAGAGCATCTGGAAATGGGCGGATGCGGGAAGGGCCGCAGCAAACAACACGAGCAGAGAGAGCATGGCAATCTTCTTCATAGTGGAACACTCCTTTTTTGTCCGAGAGGGGGGCTCCCCGATTGTCCTCAGGCTCATCGCACCTACTTGATCTCGCTGCTCTTGACGGTGAGCATGTGTCCGGGGCCGCCGTCGAAGGTGACGGAGAAGACGCCCTCCGGCTTCTTGAAGGTCAGCTCCCCGCCCTCGTCCAGCTTGCCCTCGAAGATGACCTCATCCTTCTCGTTGGTCACCCGGATGGGCATGTTGGCGGCCGAGGAGCCGTCGGAGAACCCGCCCTCGCACGAGAGCGTCCCGTCGCCATTGTCCCAGCAGGAGAAGAGCGGGGTGTGGGCAAGGGCCGCGCCGGCCAAAGCCATAACGAACACCGCAGCAACGCAGAACAACAACTTTCTGTTCAAACCGTTCAACCTGTTCATCCTGAAAACCTCCAGTTCGATCTGTATGTCAGTCACGCGGTCCGCGGTAGACCGCAGGCTGCCGAAAATGAAAAAACTGCCGGGGGCGGATCCGTTCTCCGAGAGTCAGCTGTAGGTCCGCCTCGTCCTGATCAACCCCAGAAGGACCGTCAGGGTCAGGGGGATCAGGTAGAACATCCACATCGCCTCGAAACCGCTCAGCCCCAGCGCCGAGCCCCCGGTAAACACCAGTACGGCCGCGAGCAGCCCCAGGATCAGGGGCACGAAGAAGGCGAAGAGCATCCATCCCGTGGAGCCGGTCTGGACCCGGATGGCCATGATCGTGGGCAGACAGGGCGGGCAGAGGACCATGAAGAGCATCAGGGCCATGGCGTGCAGGGGCGTAAGGTCCCCCTCCTGCCGCTTCATGCGCTGTTCCAGCGTGTCCGTGTTCCTCTCTCCGCCCTCGCCCTCACTCTCACCCGGTTCCTTGATGTAGAGGGCGCCCAGGGTGGAGACACTGTTCTCCTTGGCCGCCAGCGTGCTGAGCACGGCGACGTTGACGCGCCAATTGAACCCCGCATACCGCGACGCCGGTTCGAGGGCCCGGCCGATCTTGCCCAGAAGGCTGTTGTCGATGCGCTCCTTGCGGATGGCCGTCAGCGCGTTGGTCCGGAAGGTCAGGAGCTTCTTGAGCGCCTTCTCGAGCTCCTTCGCCTCGGGGTCCTTTTTGTTCTGGACGATCTCGAAGAAATCGGGATTCCGGGCCCCGTAGGCCTTCTTGGACTCGGCCGACGCCCCGGACTTGAGCAGTTCCCGGTACCCCTGCTGGAACAGGATCAGGTCCAGCACGTCCTTTTCTGTCCTGAGCCCCGCGCCCAGCCTCTTGCCCTCGGCCTTGCCGAGGAAGGCCCGGACGGCCCGGTCCTTCTCCGCCTCGTAGTGGGCCCTCCGTTCCGGGGTCAGGCCGGGGAACTGGAGCAGGACGAAGAGGACGACGGCCACAGCCGCGACGACGGTCGTGATCTTTCGGATGTAGAGCCATATCCGCTCGATCGCGCGTCCCAGAACCCCCCGAATGGAGGGAATATGGTAAGGCGGCATCTCCATGATGAAGGGCGCCGTCTCCTTGTGCCTCAGCACCGTCATGGAGAGGATCTTCGCCAGGGGGAGCACGAAGAGCAGGCTGATCGTCTGGATGAAGACGATGACGATGCTCTGCTGGTTGACCTCGCCCAGCAGGGGCAGGCGCACCGTCTCGTTGAAGTAGATGCCGATGAGCAGGAAGTACAGCGGAAGCTTGGCCTGGCAGTTGAGCATGGGAAGCGTAAGAATCGTCGCCAGCTTCGACTTCTCGTCCGGTATGCCCTTGGTGGCCATGACCGCCGGGACGGAACATCCGCCCAGGACGACACCACCCAGGATCATCGGCAGCGTGGACTGGCCGTGAAGCCCAAAGCGGCTCAGTATCCGGTCCAGGACAAATGCGATGCGCGGCATGTAGCCGCTATCCTCCAAAACGGCGATCAGCGCAAAGAGGATGAAGAAGATAGGAATGTAGTTGAGGAGCGCGTTCAGGTTGTCGATGACCCACAGCACGAACTCCCGCAGCAGGGGCAGCTCGATGATTCCGGGCTGGGGAAGGATGCTCTCGGCGAGGCTGCGGAACCCGGCGAGGACGGGCCAGGTGTAGTGGGTGAGGTTGTAGCCCTGTATGAAGGAAAGATAGTAGAATCCATAGATGACAAAAAGAAGGAAGACGGGACCGAGGAACCTGTTGCAGACCAGCCGGTCTATGCGCTCGGAGACATGAACCTTCTCCGTGTTCTTTCGGGACACACAGCGCCTGGCGATGGCCGCGGCCCTTCGGCTGCGCTGGCCAGAGATATAGAGGTCGGCGCTCATGCCCCACTCGCGCTCGAACGCCTCCCTCAGGGCCTCCGCCCTGGACAAGATGTCCTGGGCCACGTCCCCAGCCTTTTCGCGCACCAAGGCCGCGACCTCCGGGTCGCCCTCCATCAGTTTGACGGCGATCCACGGAAGAGGGAAGGTCCCTTGAAGGGACGCCTCGCCGGACGAAAGCGAATCGGTCAGCAACAACTCCAGCTCCTTCAGGGGACCCTGCAGGTCGGGATAGAGCTCGGACACGGCGACGCTCGTCCGCGCATTCGACCGGGACATATCGGCGATCGCCCCGAAAAGCTCCTCACGCCCGCGCCCATGGGTGATAGCCGTCGCGACGACGGGGACGCCCAACTCCCGAGAGAGCCCAGGAACGTCCACGGAGATATCGAGGCCCTCGGCCACGTCCATCATGTTGAGGTCAAGGACGAGGGGAATCTCCATCTCCAGGAGCTGGAGCGTCAGGTACAGGCTGCGCTTGAGGTTGGCGGCGTCCACGACGTTGACGACCGCCGACAGGGGCTCCTTCAGGAGCACGTCGCGGGAGACGCGCTCCTCGGGCGAGTAGGATGTCAAGCTGTAGGTTCCGGGGAGGTCGATGACCTCCACGGTCTCGCCGTCGCGCTTGTACCAGCCCATCATCTTATCGACGGTCACGCCGGGATAGTTGGCCACAAATTGCCTTGCGCCCGTCAGGCTGTTGAAGACGGTCGATTTGCCGCAGTTTGGCTGGCCCGCCAGGGCTACGATCTTTTTTTCCATTCAGGACTTTTCCCCTTCAGGATATTTCGCCATATTTTCAGGACTTTTTCACCCTCACGAAACGGGCTTCCTCCCGACGCAGGTTGACGAGTGCGCCCTCGGCATCCACCTCGATGGGGTCGCCAAGGGGCGCCCTTCGGACGAGTTTCGCAAGGACGCCCGGATAGAGCCCCATGTCCACCAGCCTCTGGGCGAGCATGCCCCTACCCTCGATTCCAACGACCATCCCCGACTCCCCCGGGGTCAGGTCCGCCAGCGTCATCTCGCTCATCGTCCCCCACCCAACCTCATGCCTCGGCCACCATCAGGCTCATGGCGACCTCCTGATCCAGGGCCAGGCAACTCTCGCCCTCCATCACCCGGACAATGACGTCGCCGTCCCGCTCCTGCAGGAGGGTGAGAACACTCCCTTCCCCCAGCCCCAAACTTTCTAGGTGCTTGGACATCCTGGGGCCGCTCCCCGATTTCAAGACCTTCAACTTTGTGTTCGTCGGCGCCGAAAGCAAGGGAAACATGCGGGCCCTCCCTCTGAACTCCATAAGATTTGTTTTTCATACCATACCTAAAATATTAAATTTATCAAGGATATTTTAACATACTTTAACGGGCACTTTCGGGGCAGCGCGCCGCAATTTACGAAGGTCCGACCCCTTGCCCTTCTCTCGAAGAGGGGCCCTTTCCAATCGGAAAATTAAGTTCTAGAGGGCAAATCGATGTCCTGCGGCAGCTCCTGTTCGTCCGTCGATGGCATCGGGGGGAGGTAGGGGAGGATAGGATGGACAGAGATATTAAGGTCAATTAAGGTCTATCACTTCGTGCGCCTCATTGCCTCATCCTTAGAGGCTGGTATTCCCCCGTTTTGGAAACAATCGCTTTTTCCCCTTGTCTGCGTTCTATATAAGAGCTTGGAACGCATGCCAGCGATCCATGAGGGACGGCCGGAGGAGGAAGGCGTCTTGAGACTTTCGATTGAGAAGGATGAGGCACGGATTGTTGAGGTCGCCGCCGCTTATGCTGGGCGCGAGGGGAACGATACCCTCTGGGCCGCCGACGGCGAGGCGGCCATGTCCTTACTTTAACTCGCCGCCAAAAAGGCGCTAAAGATATTGATTTAGACTGACCTATCGATGCAAAAGAATGCCCCCTCGGCGATATTTTGCTGAGCAAAAATTTTGTCCTCGGCAGCGACGGGTTGTGCTATGCTGGACACGGTGTGAGGCCCGTTGAGGGAAAAGACAAAACATGGCCAAGGAGGGATTTGAAGGATGAATTCGATCGTGAGGACCAAAATAGGGGCACTCGTTTTTCTGCTCTGTTTCCTTCTATCCAGCCCGCCTCTCCCGCGTGCCGCCTGTGCCGTGGAGAAGGGGGCGGACCCCCAGATGAATGCGGTACTGCAGCAGCTGAAGACGATGCGGTGGATGCTGGACTACATGACGGTGATCTTTGTGGCGTCCTCCGAGGACAAGAAGGTCCTGCTGGATGAGCTCAAGGCCATCCGCTCGGAGGGGGGCCTGTCCATCCGAAACGAACTGAAGGACCTCCGGGATGAGGAGCGTAAGGCCATATCGGAGGAACTGAAGTCCCTGCGTGAGGAGGAAAGGAACCTGCTTCGGAAGGAGTTTTCCGAGCTGCGGGAATATCGGAACGTCGAACTTTTGAAGGAGATGCGGGCTTTGAGCGCGGAGAACAAGGCGCTCTCCGAAAAGGTGAAGGGCCTAGGCGCGGAAAACGAGGCACTCCTTGGGGAGATGCGCAACTTCCGCGCTGATCTGGAGGTCCTTCGGCTGAGCCTGGAGCGTATGCTGAGCGTCTCCCCGGAGCCGTCACCGGCCCCGTTCTCCTCGGCGGATGTTCCGGTCTCGGACGATGCGCCGGCCCCAAACGGAGACGCGGACATGAAGGAGGCCTTGTCCAGGCTGCCCATTGGGGACAGGACCGCGCTGGGGATACTCATGAGCATGTACGGCCTGCTCGTCACGAACCAGGACATCGGTCGGAGCGATGCCGACTCCCCGGCGGACCGGGCCGGGTACCGGGCGGACGAGATTCTCACGCACCTGGACGTCCTGCACAAGGCGGCCTCAGCCATCTACGATAGCCACTACGCCTACGACATGGGTGCGGCGCAGCACCGCGCCATTGCGCAGCAGATCAACGCGGACCCCGTGGCCTTCATCAGGTCGCGCATGGGGGAATACCTGGACGGCAGGGCAAAGAGCAAGTTCGATGGAATCAGCACGGTCCGGATATTCAACGAATGGGACTGGACCGTAGGGGTCGACGTGTCGCATGAGCCCGGAGAGGTCCTAGCGGAGCTGGCCCGCCCCCGGCGGAGACTCCAGTACGGGGACACTCTGCTCGACGGGAATCTCCATCCCTGGAAGGGCGGGGATATCATCTACATGCCCGTAAACTTTCACGTGCCGAAGGGATCGTGAGAGTGCAATCTGAATATCTGAATAGGAGGATGAAGCAATGTTTAAGATGATGGAAAGAAAAATGGGAACCCGCGTGGGGTTTGTCGGTGCCCTTGTGGCCTGTGTCCTTCTGCTCCCGGCCCTCTGCGGCGGAGCGGAGACTCAGAAGAATACCGACTCGGAGGCTCTGAGGAGCATGTTGGAATCCCTTGCCGCGACCCTCACCGTCGTATCGGAGGATAACGCGGCTCTGAGACGGGAGATAGCCTTCCTGCGGGAGGAACTGGCCTCGTTGCGTGGGACGCAGCAGAAGCCGGCCGCCGGCAATACTGCCATGCTGCGCGAGATGCAGTCCGCCGAGAGGGCCAGCCAGATCCTCTCCCTCCTGCGCACCATGAAATCCGCCGCGGTCATGTATTATGTCGACGAGATGGATTCCATCATGGAGGACCCCACACGCTTTCGGGAGAAGGTCAACGGCGATCCCCTGGCCGTCAGGAACATACTGGGCAAATACCTGGATGTACCCGCGACATACGACGAGAGCTGCCATTTCTACGTCCTCAATGACAATCAGTGGCTGGTGGGCTACGACTTGGCAGGCGAGGACGAGTCGACCCTGGAGAGGCTCGCCGCGATGGCCCATCAGCCGGGCGCGAATTTGGTCAACCTGGACCAGAGCGTCTGGAACGGAGGGCTTGTTATCTGCATGAAGGTGCGGTGACCGGCGGACGGGAGAAGCCGGATTAATTCGGATTAATAAGGAGGGATTCGATCGTGAGAACCAAAACAGGAATGTTCATTTTTCTGCTCTGTTTCCTTCTGTTCTCTTTTCTTCTATTCTCTTTTCTTCCGGCCAACCCGCTTTTATCGCGTGCCGCCCGTGCCGCGGACAAGGGGGTGGCCCCCCAGAAGGACATCGACCCGGAGGTACTGAGGAGCATGGCGGAATCCTTTGCCGCTACCATCGCCGCCGCATCGGAGGATAACGCAGCCCTGAGACGGGAGATAGCCTCCCTGAGGGAGGAACTGGCCTTAGTGCGTGGAAACGTCCCGCAAAAAGGGGAGGCTGGAGGTACGCAGCCGTCGGCCGTCGGCAACGCGGCCATGCTGCGAGAAATGCAGTCCACCGAGGAGGTCCAACGGATCATCTCCCTCCTTCGCACCATGAAAAACGCCGCATTCATGTATTATCTCTACGAGATAATGCCCATTAGGGAGGACTCCACTAGGGTGAACTCCGCTAAGGTGGACTACGCAAACTTTAGGGATAAGGTCAACCACGACCCCCTGGCCGTCAGGAACATACTGGGCAAATACCTGGATGCGCCCGAAACCTTCGACGAGACCTGCCATTTCTACGTCCTCGAGGATGACAGGTGGTTGGTGGGCTACGACCTGGCAGGCGAGGACGAGTCGACCCTGGAGAGGCTCGCCGTAATGGCCAGGCGGCCGGGCGCGAATTTGGTCAACCTGGATCAGAGTATCTGGAACGGAGGCCTTGTTATTTGGGTCTGCATAAAGCTTCTGTGACCGGCGGACGGGAGAAGCCGGGTTATGATATATAACATAGGAAGGACTTTTCTGGACGCGAGATGGAGTGGACCGGAACGTGGAGCATTCCGAAGACAGTGCGTTTAATACGAGTACACGATTTGGGAGGTGTGACAGAAGATGGACGGAAAGTGCAAGTGGTTAGAGTGGATTTGCAGCAAACGCGAATTAGGGTTGATTTTGATTGTGGTATCGCTGCTGATGATCGTTGCAATATTGGCAAAGCCAAATTGGTTAATCAATCTGTTGGCCCATATTCTTTTGTGGGGAGGGCTCTTTGTCGTCATAGTAACTGGGTGGTATTATTTTCATTGCAAACCTTTCCCCTCAAAACCCATAGAATCTGGAGATAAAACCTCAATCCAGGCCTGGGGTACGTCGATTTTGACGATTCTGGAGACCCGGCGTAGCTGGCTTATCGGCTTTGATGTTGCAATAGGGACTTTTGCTGCAAGCTATTTGAAACTTTTCATGGACAAACGTAAAATTGAGAACCTCAATCAGGAGCTTGCATTCCTGGGGCTTTTTATTTTCTTTTTTCTTGCTTTTAATCATGGTTGGGCGTCATGGGCCTATGTCCGAGAGGTCAAAAAATGCCCATCCGCTCGGTTCTCAAAGGAGGAGGGGGTCTGGCTGCTTGAGGTGACCGACGAGGTCCTTCATCGTTTGATTCGAGTGGATGTACTCGGCCTTTTTATTTTGGTGATCGTGATAGGGCATCTTTTCAGCCTGCATTACTGATGCTGCGACACGGCCTTCGCTGACTTCCCGATTGCCCGCCGACCCGCCCGAATGGCCTCGGCGTGCGGGCGCATTGCCGCGATCTGCCGCAACTCCCTGAAGCCGCCGGCATAAACGCTGCGCTGTGGACACCGTCAGGGAAAATCCCCCTCGGGTCCGTCAGGGACTCGAGGGGGATTTCGATAAGATGGCAAGCGGCCGCTTTTGACTTGGATGCGGATGCCGGCCTCCTGTTTTCCTCGCCCTCTATCCCTTCGGCGGCAGGTGCAGGGCCCTGTCCAGGACATCCAGCGACGCCTCCCTGACCGCCTCGCCGAGGGTGGGGTGTGCGTGGATCGTGGCGACGATCTCGTCGACGGTCAGCTCGGACCTCATGGCAAGCGCGCCCTCCGCAATCAGGTCCGTGGCCCTGGGGCCCAGGACGTGCATGCCCAGGATCTCGCCCGTTTCCCTGTCCGAGATAACCTTGACCATCCCGTCGGGCATCCCCGCGATCAGGGCCTTGGCGTTGGAGTTCATGGGGAAGCGTCCTACGGTGAAGTCCCGACCGGACCGCGTCAGCTCCTCCTCCGTACGGCCCACCCCCGCGAACTCGGGCGCGGTATAGACGGCGCTCGGGACCACACGGTAGTCCATGGCTGCCCTGAGCCCCATGATGGCCTCCGCGGCGACCTCACCCTCGGCCGAGGCGACATGTGCCAGCATGATGGGCGAGGCACAGTCCCCTATGGCGTGGATGCCGGGCACGCTGGTCCTCATCCGCTCGTCAACCGCAATCCGCCCCCGGTCGGTCCGGACCCCGATCTCCTCGAGCCCGAGTCCCTGGGTGAAGGGACGGCGTCCCGTGCAGACGAAGACCTTCTCCGTGACGATCTCCTCCTCCACGCCCGCCGTGACGGCCGTCGCGTACCCACTGCCCAAGGCGCGGACCGACTTGACTGTCGCGGAGGTCAGGAAGCGGATGCCACGGGCCTCCAGTATCTGCCTGAGGTACCCCACGAGCTCGACGTCCAGGTTTGGCAGTATCTCCGGCAGCATCTCGACGACGGTGACCTCCACGCCTAGAGCGGAAAATATGGAGGCGAACTCGATGCCAATGACCCCGCCTCCGACGAGCAGGATGGACTTGGGCAACATCTCCAGCCCCAGGACTCCGTCGCTGGTGAGGATTCCGGGCAGGTCGAACCCGGGAACGGGCGGCAGCGCGGGGACGGAGCCCGTGGCGACGATGAAGGCATCGGCCGACAGAGGCCGCACCGTGCCGTCCTCCTGCGTGACGGCGACCTCCCCGGGAGAGCGGAAGACCGCATTCCCCTGGACGACCTCCACCCCATTGGCCCCCAGAAGG
>CAJPSE010000014.1 GCA_905373185.1 uncultured Fretibacterium sp. | reverse complement strand
CCTCCGCCCCGCCCCCCCAGGCCGCCGGCAGGAAGTGCGGCGTGTAGCCGCTGCAGCGTCCCCCCTCGGGCAGGACCGGGAGGGTCCGACCGACGAAGCGGGCGGCGTAGGCGTCCAGGAGCTCGTTCCCCAGCGCCGCGGCCTCGGCGGCACGGTCGGAGAGCGCGGCGGGGTCCACCCGGCCCTCGAACGACGCGGCCGGGGTGCCCCGGCGCGGCGAGTAGGGAAAGACGTGGGCGCGCCCGATCCCCGCACGACGCATCAGCCGCAGCGTATTCCCGAAGGCGCTCTCGTCCTCGCCGGGGAAGCCCACCAGGACGTCGCTGCTGATGTGAAGGTCCTCCCCCAGCCGCTCGCGAGCCCGGCCGCAGATCCGGGCAAAATCGTCGGCCGTATAGCCGCGGCGCATACGGCTCAGGACCCCGTCGTCCCCGCTCTGGAGCGGAAGGTGCAGGTGCGGGCAGAAGACGGGGCTCTCCCCCAGGGCCTCCAGGAGGTCGTCCGAGAGCGCGAAGGGCTCCAGGGACCCCAGGCGCAGCCGCTCCAGCCCCGGCAGGGCCGAGAGTGCGCGCACCAGCTCCGCGAGGGACGAGCCCGTATCCCGTCCGTACACGCCCAGATGGATCCCCGTCAGGACGATCTCCCTGCACCCGGCGTCCAGAAGGCGCCGGGCCTCGTCCATCGCACGGTCCGTGGGCCGGCTCGTGGAACGTCCCCGCAGGAACGGGATAACGCAGTAGGAGCAGAAGTGATCGCATCCCTCCTGAACCTTGAGGAAGGCGCGCGTGTGAAACACCGGGCGCGTGGCGGGAAGCTCCTCCCACCTCCGGTCCCGAAGCAGGTCGGAGCGGAGATCGCAAAAGGCCCGGCCGTCCCGGACCATGGCCTCGAGGGCGTCGGTCAGCTCGCCCTTCCTCCGGTTGCCGACCAGGATGTCGGCGCCCAGCTCCCGGGCCTCGTCCGCCGCGGCCCCCTGCGCCCAGCAGCCGCACACGGCGACGACCCCGGCCTCCCCGACGGTCCGGCGGGCGCGCCGTACCGCCTGCCGGCACTTGCGGTCCGCCTCCGCCGTTACGGAACAGCTGACGATCACCGCGGCGGAGCAGCCCTCCGGGTCCCGCGTCACGAGGGCTCCGCGCGCCTCCAGGTCACCGGCCAGGAAGTCCCCCTCGCAGAGGTTCGAGCGGCATCCCAGGACGTGGACCCAGACGGACCGCCCCCTCAGGTCCGGGGATTGAACCGCGTTCACGCCCGCCGCGCGGGCCGGGCCCGGCAGCCCCACCAGTCCCCCAGACGCAGCTCCCGCTCCGCGGCCAGTCCCGCCGCGGGCAGGGCGGAGAGGAAGGGCTCCCGCTCGGACACCGTCATACCGGAGAAGATCGCGGACCCCGTCGGCCTCAGCACGCGCAGCACGTCCGGCAGCAGAGCCAGGTTCGGCTCCAAAAGGATGTTGGCCGTCAGCAGGTCGGCGTCCGCCTCCACGCCCTTCAGGAGGTCCCCTGCGGCCAGGTCGCAGAGGATGGGGGGCAGGCCGTTCAGCTCCATGTTGCGCCGCACCTCGCCGAGCGTCGCCGGGTCCAGGTCGCGGGCCACGGCGTGCGCGGCCCCCAGCCTCAGTGCGGCGATGAAGAGGATGCCCGTGCCCGTCCCGACGTCGACGATCGTATCGTCCTTCCGCACGGCCTCCTCCAGGAGCTCGAGCGCGATGCGCGTGCTCTCGTGATAGCCGGTCCCGAAGGCGGAGGCCGGGTAGATGAGGATCGGAATCCGCCCCTCGGGCGCGGAATCCCTGTGCCATGGGGCCATGACGACGAGCCCACGCCCCGCCTCGAGCGGGGGGAAGGCCTCCAGGTGCTGCGTGTGCCAGGGGCGGTCCTCCACCTTGCCGTGCGCGCGCAGCATGACGCCAGGGAAGCCGGCCAGTAGTTCCCTCAGCTCCGCGAGAAGGGCGCCGATCTCCCGGGAGCTGCGGTAGGCCGCCCGCAACACCAGCCCGTCCCCCTCCTCGAAGAGCTCCGACCCCATGGCCCCGGAGAGCGCGGCGAGGTCGAACAGGCGCTCCTCCGTCCACGCGGAGTTTCCGTTCCCGTCCCCACCGCTCTCCGCCTCGAACTCGACGCTCCACCAGAAACCGGGGCCGCCGTCGGACTGCGGGGCTCCGTACAGGTCGTCAGAAGGCAAACCGATCACTCCCAAACATACCGGGCACGCCGGAGGAATCCACGGCGGACCCTTTTTCATATTCACATTCTATTTTACTACGGGCGAAGAAGCGGAGGGCGCGATGACATCAGGGCCCCTACGTTCAAGCCCCCGGACAGCCTTTCGCGGCGGCGGTGTACTTTCCCGCCGTCCTGAGGTAGGATGACAGGCATGAACACGGACCGTTCCGAAAACACGGGGTCCCCGGCGCAAGGTCCGGCACGAGGAAAAGGAGGCTGCGGCATGGAACCCTTTACGCTGACCCCCGCCTGCAAGGATTACCTCTGGGGTGGGAGGCGTCTGAAGGACGATTGGGGAATGAGGACCGACCTCGAAATGGTCGCGGAGAGCTGGGAGCTGTCCGCCCACCCCGCCGGGGACGGCGTCGTTGCCGACGGTCCCTGGGCGGGACGTTCGTTCTCGGAGGCCGTTCGGGCTCACCCGGAGATCGTGTCCCGCCGACACGGGCCGGACGATCCCTTTCCCCTGCTGGTGAAGCTCATCGACGCCCGGCTCCCCCTCTCCGTCCAGGTCCACCCGGACGACGCCTACGCCGCCCGCGTCGAGCACGGCCCGGGCAAGACGGAGATGTGGCTCGTCCTGGACCACGAGCCCGGTGCGTTCCTCTACCTGGGGTTCGAGCGGGAGCTCACAAGGGAGGAGCTGGAGCGCCGCATCGGGGACGGAAGCCTGACCGACGTGCTTCACAGGGTAGAGGTGCGAAAGGGCGACCGTTTTTTCATCCCCGCGGGTACGATCCACGCCATCGGGGGCGGCATCCTGATCGCCGAGGTGCAGCAGAGCTCCGACCTCACCTACCGCGTCTTCGACTACGGCCGGACGGGGCCGGACGGGAGATCCCGTCCGCTTCACGTGGCCAAGGCGCTCGACGTCATGCGCCCGGGCCCGGCCGGCCTCGCCGTCCCGGGTGCGTCCTCCGCGCGTCCCGTTCCGGGCGGCACGTTGGAGCGTCTGGCCGATTGCCCCTGTTTTCGGGCGGAGGTCCTGAACCTGTCCGGACGCTGGGAACGTGCTGCGGACGGGGACACGTTTCACTCCCTGCTCTGCCTGGACGGGACGGCTGCACTCCGTGCCGGCTCCACCGTACTGAGCGCCCGGAAGGGCGCCAGCCTCTTCGTCCCGGCCGACGCGGGACCCTTTGCCCTGGAGGGCTCGGCCCGCTTCCTGCTCACGTCGCTGGGAGGCCGGGAAAAAGAGGGATAGAAAAAGCGGGACCATCAGGCCCCGCTTTCGGTATTCGAGAGGTAATAGGTGCGGCTGTGCATGTAACTTTGCACACTGAGGTTCCGCAGGGCATCCAGCTTTCCATCCCTGAGGTTTTCCACGATCCGACGATGATACTCCGACAGGCTGTCCAGGTTCTCCTGCCTCACATGGCGCAGCTGAATCTGATAGAGCCGGGAATAAGTCCTGCGGAGCAGTTCAATCGTCCAGTTCAGCCCGGAGAGCTTGTGGATGTAGAAATGGAAATCGCAGTCCAGGTCGAAAAACTTGAGCTGGGCCCTTTCCCGGTCCTCCTCGACGATAGCCGCGACGCTCTTGAAACGTTCGATGGTCTCCATGAGCCAACGATAGTGCTCGTCCTTCAGGAGATCGTATTTGACGATATGCTCGTAAATCAGCATTTCCAGGGAGAGGCGCACATCGTAGATCTCCGCGACATCCTGATCGCTGTAGCCGAGGACGACGGCTCCCTTTCGGGGAATGGCCTTGACAAGCCCGTGCGCCTCAAGTTCCTTGATGGCCTCACGAACCGGGGAACGGCTGATGTTGAGTTTTTCGGCCAGCTCGACCTCACGGATGAAGGAGCCGGGAGGATATTCCTTCCCCAGCAGAAGCTGTTTTCTGAGAAAGTCCCAAACTTCGTCCGCAATCGAGTGCGGCGCCACAAAATCCGTTGCCACAGTATCTCCTGCCTATCCTGTCCCTGAAAACACGTCCGCCGGAAAGCTCCGTCACGCCCCCATCCGGATAAGATTCTATCACAGCCGGATTCCGAAAAAGCGGGGGGTCCTTCTCCAGTAAATGAAATGAGCCGAAGCCAGGCGCTACTTCATCACGGAGGGGAGCCACAGGCTCATCTGCGGGAACACGATGGTGGCGACCAGGAACAAAATCATGATGACGATAAAGGGAAACACTCCCCGGATGACCTCCTTCATCTTTACATCATTACGAATGCCGCAGATCACATAGAGGTTCATCCCGACGGGGGGCGTAACCAGGGCCATCGTCATGTTCACCGTCAGGATCACGCCGTACCAGATGGTATCGATCCCCAGAGCATGCAGGATGGGCGTCACCAAAGGCATGGTCAGCAGCACGATGGAGACCGTCTCCAGCATGGCGCCCAACACCAGCATCAGGAGGTTCATGACGATGATGAACGTCAATGCGGACATCTTGTTTTCCACGACGATCTCCGTAAGGGCCTGGGGGATCTGCAGCAGAGCCATGACCCTGCCGAACAGCAGCGCCCCGGCGATGATGATCGCGATCATGCACGAGGTGGGAACGGACTTCAGACAGATTCCCGGGATGTCCCGCACCTTGATGGTTCGGTAGACAACGACGGTCACGAACAGGCTGTAGACCAGTCCGACCGCCGCCGCCTCGGTCGGGGTGAACGCACCGGAGTAGATTCCGCCGATGATGATGAAGGGCAACAGGATTCCCCAGATGTTCTTGGCCGTGATGGAAAGCCTCTCGCTCCAGGTGGTTTTGGGCATCGGGGTAAAACCGCCCCGCTTGCTCTTCATGACCGCATACAGGATGAAGAGCCCCGCCAGGATGAGGCCGGGGACAACGCCCGCGATGAACAGCCTGCCGACGGAGTCCTCCGTCACCGTTCCGTAGATGATCATCGGAATGCTGGGAGGGATCAGAATCCCCAGCGTCCCGCCCGCGGCCAGCAGGCCCAGGGTGAAGGATTTGTCGTAGCCGCGCTCGATCATCGCAGGATAGGCGACCATCCCGATGGTCGCTGCCGTTGCGGCGCCCGACCCCGTGATGGCGGCGAAGAACGCACAGGCGAGAATCGTCCCAATGGCCAGCCCTCCGGGGAGATGGCGCACCCAGGAGTTCATGACCTCGAACAGGTCGTCCCCAACACGTCCGTCCAGCAGGATCTGACTCATGAGGACGAATATTGGGATGGAAAGCGTCGTGAAGCTGTCCAGGGAGGAGAACATCGTCGCCCCAACGACCTTGAGGGGAAGCCCGAACAGGAAGATCAGGGCGACGGAGGTGGCCCCCAGGGAGAAGGCCACGGGCAGTCCCATGCAAAGGATCAGCATCAGGAGAAGAATGACCAGCAAAAATTCGGACATCTACGCCGCTCCTCCTTCCGTTTCGGCGGAAGCCCCGTTCAGGGCTTCGAACCGATCGACGGCTATCAGCAGAAATTGGAGGGTCAGGAGCAGGAAGCCCAGGAAGAGAGGCAGCTGCACCAACCACATCGGAACCCGCAGGATGGTCGCACTGAGCTTGCTGTACCGAATGCTGCCCCCAATCATCAGATAGGCCTGATGGGTCACGATGGCACAGAAGACCATCCCTACAAGGCTGGTGACGATATCCAAAAGGTTCTGCACCCTTGGGGAAAGCCGGTCGAAGATCAGATCGATCCGCACGTGTTTGCCCAGCATCAGCGTGTAGGATGCCCCGGCCAGCATCGACCACATGAACAGATAGATGGAGACCTCCTGGACCCAGATCGTGGGGGAACCGAAGCAATAGCGGGCGATGACCTCATAGAATAGCATGAGGCTCATCGCGAGGATGCCCAGGCCACTGAGATAGCCCAGGAAAAGGTTTCCCGATTTGACGAAAGAACGTATCCTGCCCATCATGGACCAATTCCTCCTATCGGCAAAGAAGAAGATTGGGGGCGTCCCATGAGATCCCGGACGCCCCTGATGGAACGAACGGGGTTATCGGAAGAGCCTGTCGCCAAGAGCGATCAATTGTCCGCCGATCTCGCCGGCGTGCTTCACGAATTGTTCCTTGACGAACTGCGTGGCCTTTACGAACTCGGCCCGCTCCTCGGGCGTAAGGACGACGACCTCGAGCCCGGCGTCCCGGACTGTCTTCTCGGCCTCGGCCTCGGAGTCCACGATCGCCCCACGGATCCACGCCTCCGCGTCCTTTCCTGCCCTAAGGATGACCTCCTGGCTCTCGGCGTCGAGCCCCGTCCACCAATCAAGGTTCGACTGAACGCTGAACTCCGCCGTCGAATAGTTGGCGATCGTCAGGTACTTCTGGACCTCGTACACCTTGCGGGAGACGCCTGCCGGCATGCCCGTCGTCGCACCGTCCACGGTTCCGCGCTGGAGCGCCATGTACATCTCGGAGGAGCTCATCAGGGTGGGGGCTGCGCCCAGGGCCTTGAGCGTTTCGGAGTCGCCCGCGCTGTAGGAGCGCATCTTCAATCCGGCAAAGTCCGCGGGCGTCCGCAGAGGACGTTTGCTGTTCCACATCTGGATGAAGCCGTAATCGACCCAGAAGAGGTTCTTGACCCCGAACTTCACGAACTCCTTGTCCAGGATCTCGCCTGCCCCCTCGTCGAGGAACTTCTTGGGGGAATCCAGTCCCACGAAGAGAAACGGGACGTCGAACACGTCCGCCGCCGGGATCATGCCGCCCCACTTGTTGGTGGCGACGAGCCCGATGTCCACAAGCCCATCCTGAAGGGCCTCGACGATCTCCGTGTCCTTGAAGAGCTGGGCGGAGTCGAAAATTCGGATCGTTATCCTGCCCTGCGAATACTCCTTCACCTTATCGGCGAATATCGCCAGCCCCTTGGAAATATGGTGCGAAGGGGGGAACTGATTGGAGAGCTTGTACTCCGCGGCCATTGCCGCCACAGCGGGAAGCATCGCCACAAAAATCAATGCCGCAAAAAATTTCCGTTTCCAGCAACTCATCGTCATCATCTCCACTTTGTGATTTAGCCTCGCCCAGGCGAGGCAGGAACCTCGTTCCAACCCCAATTCAGCAGCAGGGTTCTACAGGCTGACCGAAGCGGCTCTTGACCAGGTGCCCCAGGGTTCCGAGCCCATAGTCCCGCATCCGCCGAGCAACCTTCACAAGAGCCAGGGGATCCAGCCCCGTCTCGATCCCCAGCCCGTTCAGGTAGAAGACCAGGTCCTCGGTCGCCGCGTTTCCCGCCGCGCCGGGCGCGTAGGGACAGCCGCCCAGCCCTCCGGTTGCAGAATCGAAACGATCGAACCCTCGCACCAGGGCCTCGCGAACGTTCAGCAGAGCCATTCCAAACGTGTTGTGGATGTGCAGGAATACGGAAATGCCACTCAGGGCCGGGGACACGGCATCCAGCGTCTCGGCGAAATCCCGAGGATGACAGGTACCGATGGTCTCGGCCAGACAGATGCTGCGCGCACCCTTCTCCCGGACGATGCCGATCAGCTCGGATACCCTCCGTGGGTCAGTGCGTCCCTCGAACGGGCACATGAAGGACGTGGCGATGGAGACGGACAGCTCTGCCCTTCCATCGATTAAGCGAGCGATATCATCCAGTCCCGCCAGGGATTCCGCCACGGTGCGGTTCAGGTTGGCCTTGTTGTGGCTCTCGCTGGCGGAGAATACGACGTTCAGGACATCGGCCCCGCAGGCAAGCGCACGCTCTGCCCCTTTTGAGTTGGGGACCAACGTTGTCAGACGTGCCGTTGGGTGGCGGCGTTTCGTCTCCGCAAGCACCTCTGCGGCGTCCGCCAACTGAGGGATGGCCTTGGGGCTGACGAATGAGGTGACCTCCATCTCCGCGACCCCGGCCTCAAACAAGGCGTCGATCCACTCGAGCTTCCGTTCCGTGGGTATGAACTCCTTCACATTCTGAAAACCGTCACGGGGACAGACCTCCCGGATGACGACGGAGCCGGGTACTGCCGCGTCCTTCCTCAAAGCACTCCCTCCCGTTTGAGTTCGGCGACCTGCTCGGCTGTGTAGCCCAGCATTGAGCCGTAGACCTCGTTATTATGTTGCCCCAGCTCGGGGGCCGGCGTCCGTATCGAGGCCGGGGTGCCGCTGAGCTTCAGGTGCGAGCCCGTCAGTTTCAGCCTTCCCGCGATGGGGTGCTCGCACTCTACAAACATCTCCCGGTCCCCGGCGATGTGCGGGTCGGCGGCCACCTGGTCGATGGAATAGATCGGCGCGCAGGGAACGCCCGCCCGATCCAGCTTCCCATAGATTTCCTCCACGGTTTGCCGCGACGTCCAATCCTCGACGATCCCCCGCAGCACCTCGTGATGGGCAACCCGATCCTTGGATTCATTGAAGCGCGGGTCCTGAAGAAGGTCCTCCCGTCCCATCGTCCTCGCCAGGTCCTGCCACAGTTTGTTGTTCCCAGCCCCGATGACCAAAGAGCCGTCCGAAGCCCGGAAGGAATCGTAGGGATAGGTGGACTCGTATCGATTGCCGATACGCTCCGGAATGCGTCCCTCGACGAAGTAGATCATGTTGATGATCTCCAGGCTTGCGACCACGGAGTCGACGAGGGCAATATCCACCTTCTGCCCCTGTCCGGTCCGAGCACGAGAGTTGAGCGCAGCCAAGACTCCTATGGCGCAAGAGAGCCCTCCCAGGACATCGCCCATGGCGGTCCCCGTCCGGGTGGCCTCGCCTCCAGGCCAGCCAGTCGTGCTCATCAGACCGCCCATCGCCTGAGCGATGATGTCGTACCCAGGACGCTTGCTGTAGCGTCCCGTGTGGCCGAATCCCGATATGGCGCCGTAGACGATACCCGGATTGACTTTTTTCAGAGCCTCGTAGCCCAGCCCCAGTTTCTCCATCGTTCCGGGACGGAAGTTCTCGAGTACCACATCGGCCTTCTCCAACATCCCCAGAAAAATACCCTTGCCCTTTGGATCCTTCAAATTTAGAGTAACCGCCTTCTTGTTGCGGTTCAGGTTCATCGAATAAGCGCTCACCCCCTCTTTGAAGGGCCCCATGCTCCGCTCGTCGGCACCCCCCTTCGGATTCTCGATCTTGATGACGGTAGCCCCCATGTCGGCCATCATCATGGAGCAAAACGGCCCTGCCAGAACCCTTGTCAGGTCCAACACCACGACATTCGACAACGCGCCTTCCAAAATGACCGCCCCCTCTTCAACCTTCAACGCCGGAACAACACCGGACACCTCGCCCCAATCCAATCCTCAATTTGAATCATAGAATGAAACTTATAGACGACTGAACTCTGTCGACAATGTTTCTTAAAAACAAGACTAACGGAAACAAAAGCGAATGTCAAGTGGAAAATTTTCATTTCTGAATGTCCTTGGGAAACACTGATTTAATTCTTGAAGCCCCAATAGTACCCCAGCTTGCTTGTTTTGAGGAAAAAGCTTGCCGGGAGTGCTGCTATCTCCGAAGGGGAGCCCTTATGGGTGGAGTATGGAACACAAAGCGTGTTCTCTTTGTGAATCAGGTTCATGTCTCGCTGAAAAACACTTGAGCGGTGCACAGGGAGTCGGGATCATCCTCTCCGATGAGGCGGGATTGTGCCCCTGCGAATTTTCATTTAGCATGTTTTTTCCGCAAACTTTCACGAATTGTCCCCGCCCTCTCGCCATTTCAGACGGGCTAATGATAAAATAGCAATAGGCTTCCATCACTTCAGTCTGTTTTCACTTCATGCCCCTCCGGGGGGCTTGTTCGAGCGCCTCGGGTGGGCATGGCGCAATCGCTTCAAAGCGGCGAAGAGGGCGTAATTGTTGGGAAAGCGAATGTATCCGAACTTGTGAGGAGGGATTTTGCTTGATCAAGAAGACACCTTTGAACGACATGCACCACAAGCTTGAGGGGCAGCTGACCGATTTCGGCGGCTGGGAGATGCCCCTGTGGTACAAGGCGGGGGCAGTGAAGGAACACCTATTTGTTGTTGAAAAGTGCGGCATCTTCGACATCTGCCACATGTGCCTGGTCCGGGTGACGGGCAAGGACGCCTTCGGGCTCCTTCAGCTCTGCCTGACCCGCAACATCGAGAAGCTGGCCAAGGGGGCCTGCGGCTACACGATGATCCTCGACGAGAAGGCCCACGTCGTGGACGACTGCATCGTCTACAACATGAACGACAACCGGGAGGACTATCTGCTGGTCGTCAACTCGAATCGGGCTTCCATCGTGGCCGACCACCTGAAGAAGCACATGGGCTCCTTCAAGGCCGACGTGAAGAACGAGGACGGCGTGTTCGGCAAGATCGACCTCCAGGGGCCGAAGTCCGCGGAGATCCTGCGCAAGGTCCTGGAGAAGGGCTCCATCGACGGGCTCAAGTACTTCCACTTCTTGGGCGACTACGACGTCTCGAAGAACAACGACGTGCGCCTGAAGGGGGATATCCCTGTGTTGCTCTCCCGCACCGGCTACACCGGCGAGCTCGGCTTCGAGATCCTCTGCCCGATCGGCAAGACCGTCGACGTGTGGAACGCGCTTGTCGCGGCGGGCGGGGACGACATCCTTCCCTGCGGTCTGGCCTCCCGCGACTCCCTGCGTATGGGCGCGATCCTTCCGCTCTCCCAGCAGGACATCGGCCCGTGGCCCTTCGTCCACACCCCCTGGGACTTCGCCCTGCCCCGCGACAAGGAGGGCAAGCTGACCAAGTCCTTCCTCGGCTCGACCATCTACGACAATCCCCCCGAGAGCTATACCCTGCCCTACTGCGGCTTCGACCCGCGCAAGGTGGATGCCCACCACGGCGCCAGGGTGCTGCTTGACGGGAAGGACATCGGGGTCGTCACCACCTGCTGCGTGGAGGTGGCGTGCAGCCGGGTGAACGGCAAGATCGTCAGTACCGCAAGCCCCGACAAGCCGGCGGACTTCAAGCCGAAGGGCCTCGTCGCGGGCTACGTCCGGGTGGACCGCAAGCTTGAGCCCGGCACGAAGATCACCCTGAAGGACGACCGGCGTTCCATCGAGGTGGAGATCGTCTCCGACATCCGCCCGGGCCGCACGGCCCGCGTCGCCATCTGAGGGGCGGATTTGTCCCACGGGGCGTCTTTTGGACCGCCCAAACGTTTTTCGGCCACTGCGGCCGTTCGACTGTTGAATTTGAGGGGAGAACTCGGGTTCCCGACACGGCATCACGACGAGCACCAAAACTAAAGGAGGAATGTTCTGTGAAAGCGTTTGACGAGCTGAATTTCAAAGCGGATGTTTCCTACACGAAGACCCATGAGTGGGCGAAGAAGAACGGCAACATCGTTGTCGTGGGCGTGGATGACTACGCTCAGGGCGCCCTGGGCGACATCGTCTACGTCGAGCTTCCCGACGTGGGCGCGGCAACCAAGGCCGGTGCGGCCTTCGGTTCCCTGGAGTCCACCAAGGCGGTCAGCGACCTCAACGCTCCCGTCTCGGGCAAGGTCGTCAAGGTCAACGAGGCCCTTGCGGACTCCCCGGACCTGGTGAATACGGACCCCTACGGGGCGGCTTGGATGGTTGAGATCGAGGTGCCCGACAGCAAGGACTTTGATGCCCTGATGAAGGTCGACGCCTACAAAGATTACGTCAAGACACTCGATCATTGACGAAAGGGGGCGTATCCCATGAGATACCTGTCCCACACCCCGGAAGATCTCCGGGCGATGCTGGATACGATCGGAGTTAAAAAGGTCGAGGATCTCTTCACGACGATCCCGGCTGAGGTGCGTATGGACGGTCCTATCGACATCAAGCCCCGCACCGAGTGGGAGCTGACGGCCGAGCTCGGTGCCATGGCCGAGGCCAACTGCAACAGCGTGGCGTTCCTCGGCGCCGGGTGCTATCCCCACCACATCCCGGCCCACATCCCCTACCTCTCGAGCCGCTCCGAGTTCCTGACCTCCTACACCCCCTATCAGCCGGAGGTCAGCCAGGGGACGCTCCAGGCCATCTTCGAGTTCCAGACGATGACGGCCAACCTGCTGGGCATGGAGGTCGCCAACGCCTCCATGTACGACGGCGCCAACGCCCTGGCGGAGGCCGCGATCATGGCCATCCACGTCAAGAAGAAGCCGAAGGTGGCCTACTCCCGCCTGAACCACCCCCATTACATCCAGGCGATGAAGACCTACTTCCGGCCCGCGGGCTTCGAGGCCGTCGAGGTGCCCGTCCTGGCGGACGGCCGCACCGACTTCAGCAAGATCCCCGACGACGTCTCGGCCCTGGTCGTGCAGTCCCCCAACTTCGCCGGCGTGATCGAGGACCTCGAGGCCGCGGCCAAGGCGGCTCACGACAAGGGAATCCTGCTGATCGCCTCCTTCTCCGAGGCCATGGCCTGGGGGCTGCTCAAGAACCCCGGTAGCTGCGGCGCCGACATCGTCAGCGGCGAGGGCAGCAGCTTCGGCATTCCCCTGAGTGCCGGCGGGCCCGGCGTGGGCATGCTGGCCTGCTCCATGAAGAACGTGCGTTCCGTCCCGGGACGCCTGGTGGGGGAGACCACGGACAAGAACGGCAACCGCTGCTTCGTCCTGACCCTCGCGGCCCGCGAGCAGCACATCCGCCGAGAGAAGGCCACGTCGAACATCTGCACCAACTCCGGCCACAACGCCCTGACGGCGGCGATGTACATGGCCTCCGCCGGGAGCGAGGGGCTCCACGCCATCGCGAAGCTGAATCATGACAAGGCCGCCTACCTCAAGGCGGGGCTCGAGAAGGCGGGCTTCAAGCCGCTCTTCGATTCGCCGTTTTTCAACGAGTTCGCCATGAAGGCCCCGGCCGGCTTCGAGAAACGCTACGACGAGCTGGCGAAGAAGGGCTTCGTCGCGGGGCTCGACCTGGGTAAGTACTATCCGGAGTACAAGGGGGCGTGGCTCTTCTGCGCGACGGAGGTCCACACCCGTGAGGAAATCGACGCATTCCTGAAGGAGGTGGCCTGATTATGGGCGGCTATCCCGGCACCAAAGGCCTGGCCTTTAAAGAAGCGCTCCTGTGGGAGCGTGCGAGCAAGGGACGCGTGGGGATCAGCATTCCTACCCAGGACGTCCCGGAGAGCAAGCTGGACGCCTCTCTGACGGGACCGGCCCCGAAACTGCCGGAGCTGTCCGAGGTCGACGTCATCCGTCACTATACGCGCCTCTCCACGTGGAACTTCGGGGTCGACACGGGGATGTATCCGCTGGGCTCCTGCACCATGAAGTACAATCCCAAGATCAACGAGCGCATGGCCTCTCTGCCCGGCTTCGCGAACGTTCATCCCCTCATGCCGGAGTCCTGCTTCCAGGGCGCCCTCCAGCTCATGTACGAGCTGGAGCAGGATCTGCTCAAGCTCACCGGAATGAAGGCCGCGTCCCTCCAGCCCTCGGCGGGCGCACAGGGCGAGCTGACGGGGATGCTGATGATTCACGCCTACCACGCGCACAAGGGCAAGCAGCGCAAGAAGGTGATCATGCCCAGCACGGCGCACGGCACGAACCCGGCGTCCGCGGCCATTTGCGGCTACACGCCCGTCCCGGTCGAGCTGAACAAGGACGGGATCGTCACCCCCGAGTCCATCCGTGAGATCATGGACGAGGACACGGCCGGCATCATGCTGACCAACCCCAACACCCTGGGTATCTTCGAGCGCCACGTGGCCGAGATCTCCAAGATCATCCACGAGAAGGGCGGGCTGGTCTACGGTGACGGCGCCAACATGAACGCCCTGATGGGCTACGTAAACGTCGCCAAGATGGGGGTCGACGTGATGCACTTCAACGTCCACAAGACCCTCTCCACGCCGCACGGCGGCGGCGGCCCCGGCGCGGGTCCCGTCGTGGTGGGCGAGGCTCTGGAGCCCTTCCTTCCCTCCCCTCGCGTCTGCAAGGAGGGGGACCGCTACACGCTCTGCTCCGACTCGCCGCTCTCCATCGGACGTCTTCAGGCGTTCTTCGGCAACTTCGCCGTCCTGGTGCGGGCGCTGGCCTACACGCGCACCATGGGGCACGAGCTCAAGGCTGCGACCGAGGCGGCGGTCCTCAACGCCAACTACATCAAGGCGGGGCTGAAGGGGGTCTACAACCTGCCCTTCCCGCAGGACAGCCTGCACGAGGTCATCTTCAACGACGCGATCCAGCAGAAGAACGGCGTGACGACGATGGACATCGCCAAGCGCCTGATCGACTGCGGCTATCATCCACCCACAACGTACTTCCCGCTGGTGGTTGACAGCGCCATCATGATCGAGCCGACGGACACCGAGTCCAAGGGCGACCTGGACGGGTTCATCGACGCGATGAAGGCTATTGCCGAGGAGGCGAAGTCGAACCCGGACGTGGTCAAGAACACGCCTCAAAACACGATGATCGCGCGCCCGGACGAGACCCTGGCCGCCAGGAACCTGACTTTGAAGGGCTATTAACCTACCTTTCGATGGACGCAGCCGTGCTCTCGGCCGAGAGCACGGCTGCATTTTTGTATCGCGGCGGAGGAGACGGAAGGGGCGTTCCTCCCCGCTCCGGCCCCAAATTCACAATGTCTCGGGAGGATCACCATGTACGTCATTGAAAATCGCGATCACCGTCCGCAGCACAACCTGGCGCTGGAGGAGTACCTCTGCCGGATGGCCGCCCGGGAGGGGTGCGAGTTCTTCATGTTGTGGCAGAACGAGCCATCCATTATCGTGGGGCGCTTCCAGAACACGCTCGAGGAGATCAACGCCGACTTCGTCCGCGAGCGCGGCATCCACGTCGTGCGACGCAACTCGGGCGGAGGGGCGGTCTATCACGACCTCGGCAACATCAACTACAGCTTCGTCATGGAGGACCGCGAGGGGGAGTTCAACTTCGCCTTCTTCACGGAGCCGATCATCCGGGCGCTCCGGTCCCTCGGCGTGGACGCGGAGCTGTCGGGACGCAACGACATCGCCATCGGCGGCAAGAAGGTGTCGGGCGGCGCCCAGTACCGGCGCGGGGGCGTCCTGCTCCACCACGGCACGCTGCTCTTCGACAGCGACCTGGACGTCCTGTCGCAGGCCCTGAAGGTCTCCCAGGAGAAGTTCCGGAGCAAGGGCGTCAAGTCCGTCCGTGCGCGGGTGGGCAACATCCACGATTCCCTGCCCCAGGCCCAGACCGCAGCCGATTTCATCGCGCTTCTAGAGGCGCGGATCGAGGGGCTGACCCCGCGTGAGCTTACGCCGGACGACTGTGCGGAGGTGGAGATGCTCATGAGGGAGAAATACTCCACCTGGGACTGGAACTACGGCGAGTCGCCGGAGTTCACCGAGCGCAAGAGGGCGCGCTTCCCCTGGGGCGGCGTGGAGGCCTACCTCGAGGTGGACAAGGGGGTAATCACGGGCTGTGAGCTGCGCGGGGACTACTTCGGCAGCGGGGACTACGCCCCGCTGCTGGAGCGCGTCGTCGGCATCCCCTACACGCGCGCCAACCTGGAGAAGGCCCTTGAGGGGCTCCCCACCCATGCGATGTTCGCAGGCTCGACGTCGGAGGACATCCTGACGCTGCTGGCGCCGGGGGCATAGGCCGACGAAGCCCCCGGGAGGAGCGGGCCCGCCCCGCTCCTCCCTTTTTTTCACCCCCCACCCCACAGAC